>NZ_JANODC010000384.1:0-2734 GCF_031412495.1 Rhizobacter sp.
CCCCCAGGGCATGCTCGTGCGTCGCGCGCTAACGTTGCTGCGCCGGCACCTCGGCCGCGGTGGCGGCGAGCTCGCCGCGGATGCGCACCACCTCGAGTTCGGCGACGTCGCCGGCGGCGAAGCGCCGTTCTGTCAGGGCGAGCGTGCCGCGATAGGCCTCGGCCGTGCCGGCCACGAGGCGCTGTTCGCGTTCGGCGGCGCGCACGGCGAAGTAGGTCTGCGCCACGGCTGCCTGCACCGCGACGCGCACGGCACCGACGACCGCGGCCTGGCTCTGCGCGTCGAGTAACGCGGTGTCGGTGATGCCGGCCAGGCGCCCGAACAGATCGACCTCGAAGTCCAGCGTCAACCCCAGGCCCGCTTGCGATCGCGTGGCGGAGCCGTCGCCCGTGCGTCCGCGCTCGAGCTGCGCGCCTGCGCCGACCTGCGGCCGCTGCTGCGACCGCGCCTGGCCGATCAAGGCTTGCGCCTGCGCCAGACGTGCCGCCGCCGCGGCAAGGTCCGGGTTGTCGCGCGTCGCCTGCTCGATGAGCGAGGCCAGCGCCGGATCGGCGAAAGCGCTCCACCACGGCGTGTCGATCGCCGCGGGCGGCGCCGCGCTTCGATCGCGGTCGGCGTGCCGGTACGCCGGCGGCGCCGCGAACGTGTCCGGGCGCGGATCGTTCGGCACGGCTGAGCACCCGGCCAACAGCAACAGCAGAGCAGGCAGCGCAGTGCCGTTCGCAAACGTCTTCATCAATGCTCCCATCCTCAAGAAGTGGAGACCGGCGGTTGCACCGCGGCCTCGGCCGCGAGCGTGCTCACGTGGTGCTGGATCAAGGGCCGGTTGCCGCCGAGCCGGCGCAGCAGCACGTAGAACACCGGCGTCAGGAAGATGCCGAAGAAGGTGACACCGATCATGCCGCCGAAGACCGCGATGCCCATCGCCTGGCGCATCTCGGCGCCGGCGCCGGTCGAGATCACAAGCGGCACCACGCCCATGATGAAAGCGAGCGAGGTCATCAGGATCGGCCGCAGCCGCAGGCGACTGGCCTCGATCGCGGCTTGCACCGGGTTGCGCCCGGCGAACTCCAGTTCGCGCGCGAACTCGACGATCAGGATCGCGTTCTTGGCCGACAGGCCCACGAGCACGATGAGGCCGATCTGCGTCAGCACGTTGTTGTCGCCGCCGGCCAGCCACACGCCCGTCATCGCCGACAGCAGCGCCATCGGCACGATGAGGATGATCGCCACCGGCAGCGCCAGACTTTCGTAGGCCGCGGCAAGCACCAGGAACACGAGCAGCACCGCGAGCGGAAAGATCCACAGCGCCGAGTTGCCAGCCAGGATCTCCTGATACGTCAGCTCGGTCCACTCGAAGCCGATGCCCGCGGGCAACCTCCCGGCGGCGATGCGCTCCACCGCGTCCTGCGCCTGGCCGCTGGAAAAGCCCGGTGCGGCACCGCCGTTGATGTCGGCGGTGGCGAAACCGTTGTAGCGCATCGCACGCTCAGGCCCGAAGCTCGGCTGCACGCTCATCAGCGCGGCCAGCGGCACCATCTGTCCGTTGCTCGAGCGCACGCGCAGCGCACCCACATCTTCGGCGCGTGCCCGGTACGGCGCATCGGCCTGCACGCGCACGGTGTAGGTGCGGCCGAACTTGTTGAAGTCGTTGACATAGGCGCTGCCGAGATAGATCTGCATCGTCTCGAAGATGTCGGTCACCGGCACCCCGAGCTGGCGCGCCTTGGTGCGGTCGATGTCGGCGTAGAGCTGCGGCACGTTCACCTGGAAGCTGCTGTATAGGCCCGCCAGCTCGGGCGCCTGGCGCGCCTCGGCGAGGAAAGCCTGCGTGGCCTGGTTCAGCGCGTCGGTGCCCAGGCCGCCGCGGTCCTGCAGCTGCAGCTTGAACCCGCCCGTCGTGCCCAATCCGTTGACCGGCGGTGGCGGGAACATCGCGATGAACGCTTCCTGGATGGCGCCGAACTGCTGATTGAGCTGGCCGGCGATGGCGGTTCCCGACAGCTCCTTCGTCGTGCGCTCGCCAAACGGCTTCAGCGTGACGAAGACGATGCCGGAGTTGGAGCTGTTGGTGAAGCCGTTGATCGACAAGCCGGGGAACGCCACGGCCGACTCGACGCCGGGATGCGCCAGCGCGATCTCACCCATGCGCCGGATCACGTCCTCGGTGCGGTCTAGCGTGGCCCCATCGGGCAGTTGCGCAAAGCCGACCAGGTACTGCTTGTCCTGGATCGGCACGAAGCCGCCGGGCACGGCCTTGAACAAGCCGAAGGTCGCGCCGATGAGGAGCAGGTACACGCCCATCAGCAGCGCCTTGCGCGACAGCACACGCGCCACGCCGCCGCCGTAGGCGGCCGAGCCCCGCCGGAAGACGCGGTTGAAGCGCGCGAAGAAGCCGCCGAAGACACGCTCCATGCCGCGTGTCAGCGCATCCTTGGGCGCATCGTGGCCGCGCAGCAGCAGCGCCGCGAGCGCCGGCGACAGGGTCAGCGAGTTGATCGCCGAGATCACGGTCGAGACCGCGATCGTCAGCGCGAACTGGCGGTAGAACTGGCCGCTCAACCCGCTCATGAAGGCCAGGGGCACGAACACGGCCACCAGCGTCAGCGCGATCGCGATGATTGGCCCCGACACCTCCTTCATCGCACGCAGCGTGGCCTCGCGCGGGGACAGGCCGGCCTCGATGTTGCGCTCGACGTTCTCGACCACCACGATCGCGTCGTCACCACGATGC
>NZ_JANODC010000385.1:0-3221 GCF_031412495.1 Rhizobacter sp.
GACTGGGTCTGCGCGATCCGACGCGCCAAGCTGCCGGACCCGGCCACGATCGGCAACGCCGGCAGCTTCTTCAAGAACCCGGTGGTCACGCCGGAGCAGTGCCGGGACATCATCGGCCGTGACCCGGAAATCGTGCATTACCCGATGCCCGACGGCAGCGTCAAGCTCGCCGCCGCCTGGATGATCGACGCCTGCGGCTGGAAGGGGAAGTCGGTCGGCCAGGCGGGCGTCTACGACCGGCAGGCGCTGGTGCTCGTCAATCGCGGCGCCGCGATCGGCTCAGAGGTCATGACGCTGGCCCGCGCCATTCAGGAGAGCGTCTACGGCCGCTTCGGCATTCGCCTCGAGCCCGAGCCGGTGGTCGTCTGATCCGCCCCGCGGCAGCGGGCCGCGACGGAACCGTCACGACTTGTCGCGGTCGTGGCCCAGGCTAGGCAGGGCGGAGCCGCCGCGCAGCAGGCCGATACCGGCGTAGGTGGCGAGCTTCTCGCGGGTGTCGGCGATGTCGAGGTTGCGCATCGTCAGCTGGCCGATGCGGTCCTGCGGCGAGAACGACGACTCGCCCTTTTCCATCGTCAGCCGCTCCGGCTTGTAGGTGAGGTTCGGCGACACCGTGTCGAGGATCGAGTAGTCGTTGCCGCGGCGCAGCTCGAGGCGGACCTCGCCGGTGATGGCGCGGGCGACCCAGCGTTCCGCGGTCTCGCGCAGCATGATGGCCTGCGGGTCGAACCAGCGGCCCTGGTAGAGCAGGCGGCCGAGCCGGCGCCCGTTGTCGCGGTACTGCTCGATCGTGTCCTCGTTGTGGATGCCGGTGAGCAGGCGCTCGTAGGCGATGAAGAGGAGCGCCATGCCCGGGGCCTCGTAGATGCCGCGGCTCTTCGCCTCGATGATGCGGTTCTCGATCTGGTCGCTCATGCCGAGCCCGTGCCGGCCGCCGATGCGGTTCGCCTCGACCAGCAGGTCGGGCAGGGCCGCGAACTCGACGCCGTTCAGGGCCACCGGCCGGCCCTCGTCGAAGCGGATGCTGATCTCCTCGCGCCGCACCTCGACCTCGTCGCGCCACGACGCCACGCCCATGATCGGCTCGACGATGCGGATGCCGCTGGAGAGCTGCTCCAGGTCCTTGGCTTCGTGGGTCGCTCCGAGGAGGTTCGAATCGGTGGAATACGCCTTCTCCGCCGACATCTTGTAGGCGAAGCCGGACTTGCGCATGAACTCCGACATCTCGGCCCGGCCACCGAGCTCGTCGATGAAGAGCTGGTCCAGCCAAGGCTTGTAGATTCGCAGCGCCGGGTTGACGAGAAGCCCGTAACGGTAGAAGCGCTCGATGTCATTGCCTTTGAACGTGCTCCCATCGCCCCATATTTCTACGCTATCTTCCTTCATCGCTGCCACCAGCATGGTGCCGGTGACGGCCCGGCCGAGCGGCGTGGTGTTGAAGTAGGTGACGCCGGCCGTCGAGATGTGGAAGGCGCCGCACTGCAGGGCGGCGATGCCTTCGGCGGCCAGCTGGCTGCGGCAGTCGACGAGGCGCGCCCGCTCGGCGCCGTACTGCATGGCGCGCCGCGGGATGTCGTCGTAGTCGGGCTCGTCCGGCTGGCCCAGGTGCGCCGTGTAGGCGTACGGGACGGCGCCCTTGCCGCGCATCCAGTGCAGCGCGGCGCTGGTGTCCAGGCCGCCGGAGAACGCGATGCCGACGCGCTCGCCGACGGGAAGGTGCTGGAGGATGGTGGCCATGGCCTATTCTCGTCCAGGCCCGGCTGCGACCCGACAGGAGGGGCCGGCCGGGGCAGGCCCTGCGGTAAGCTCGCTCTCCCCTTGGCCCGCCTGCCGCGCGCGCTCGATGAGCACTCTTCCGCCCGACTCCGCCAGGCCGGCCGCCCAGCCCTCGGGAACCGACCACGACGCACTCCCGCCCGGCACCCGCTTCGGCGAGTTCGAGATCGTCCGCGTCCTCGGCGTCGGCGGCTTCGGCATCGTCTACCTGGCCAAGGATCACTCGCTCGAGCGCGAGGTCGCGCTCAAGGAGTACATGCCGGCGTCGCTGGCGGCACGCGGCCACGGCCCGCAGATCACGGTGCGGTCGAGCGCGTTCGCGGAGACCTACGCGATCGGCCTGCGCTCGTTCGTCAACGAGGCGCGCCTGCTTGCGCGCTTCGACCATCCGTCGCTGGTCAAGGTCTACCGGTTCTGGGAAGACAACGCCACCGCCTACATGGTGATGCCGTTCCTGCAGGGCACGACCCTGCGCGACACGCGCCGGGCCATGGCCCACCCGCCCAACGAGGCATGGATCCGCAGCGTGATCGCGCCCATCCTCTCCGCGCTCGAGCTGCTGCACCGTGAAGGCGTGTACCACCGCGACATCGCGCCGGACAACATCCTGTTGCCGCACGAGGGACCGCCCGTCCTGCTCGACTTCGGCGCGGCGCGCCGCGTCATCAGCGACCGCACGCAGTCGCTGACCGCGATCCTCAAGCCCAGCTACGCGCCGATCGAGCAGTACGCGGAGATGGCGCAGATGCGCCAGGGCCCGTGGACCGACCTGTACGCGCTCGGCGCCGTCATCCACTACCTGCTGTTCGGCGCGCCGCCTTCCCCGGCCACGGCGCGCGCGGTCCAGGACGATGCGGAATCGATCGAGAGCCGGATCGTTCCCGGCGTGTCGCCACGGTTCCTCGAGGCGGTCTCCTGGATGCTGTCGCTGCGACCGAACCAGCGGCCGCAGAACGGCGAGCAGCTGCGCGCCGTCCTCGACGGGCATGCGCAGATCCCGCCGCGGGGCCGGCCCGGAATCACGATCCCTGGTGCCCTGTCCCCGCCCGCGCCCGACGCTTACGAGCCGACCCGCCTGACCGAGAGTGCGACGAGCACGGCCACTGACCCGGGCCATCCCAGGACGGCCGGGCCGCCGTCGCCCCCGACCTTCAGCCCGACCGCGCAGATGCCCACCGCCCGGCCGGCGCCCGCCCGCACTGCGGCACCGGTCACTGCGCCGTCGCTGCGGACGGCGCCGCCGGCCACCACGCGGCCACCGGCGACATCGACGCAGACACGGTCGCCAGCGACGCAGCCGCCGTCGCCGACATCGCTGCCGGCGACCGTCGCCACCCGGCCGCAGGGGCTGGCCGCCGCGCCGATCGCTGCCGCGGCGAGGAGCGGCACGTCGGGTGCCACCTGGCTGGCGATCGCGGCCGGCGGCGCCGCGGTGGTCGTTGTCG
>NZ_JANODC010000386.1:0-25122 GCF_031412495.1 Rhizobacter sp.
CGCAGGGCTTCTCGATCATGGGCCCGGGCGGCTTCATCAAGGATCCGATCTCGGCCATCAGCTTCGGCATGGCATTGATGTTCGGCACCGCCGGGCTGCCGCACATCCTGATGCGCTTCTTTACGGTCCCCAACGCCAAGGAGGCGCGCAAGTCGGTGGGGTGGGCGACTGTCTGGATCGGCTACTTCTACCTGCTGACGTTCGTCATCGGCTTCGGCGCGATCAGCTTCGTGCTGACCAACCCGCAGTTCCTCGACGCCAAGGGCGGGTTGCTGGGCGGCGGCAACATGGCGGCCATCCACCTGGCCAACGCGGTCGGCGGCAACGTGTTCCTCGGCTTCATCTCGGCGGTGGCGTTCGCGACCATCCTGGCGGTGGTGGCGGGCCTCACGCTGTCGGGCGCGGCGGCGGTGTCGCACGACATCTACGGCGTGGTGATCAAGAAAGGCAAGGCCGACAGCGCTGCGGAGCTGAAGGTGTCACGGCTGACGACGGCCGCGCTCGGCATCATCGCGGTGCTGTTGGGCATCGCCTTCGAGAAGCAGAACATCGCGTTCATGGTCTCGTTGGCTTTCGCGATCGCGGCGTCGGCCAACTTCCCGGTGCTGATCATGTCGGTGCTGTGGAAGGACTGCACCACCCGCGGTGCGGTGATCGGCGGCTTCCTGGGCCTGGTCTCGTCGGTGTTGCTGACGGTCGTCTCGCCTTCGGTCTGGGAGGTCACGCTCGGCAACCCGAAGGGCTCGGCATTGTTTCCCTACCAGTCGCCGGCGCTGTTCTCGATGACCCTCGCGTTCGTCGGCATCTGGCTGTTCTCGATTCTCGACAGGAGCCCGCGCGCGGCGCAAGACCGGGCCGGCTTCCTGGCACAGCAGGTACGGTCGGAGACCGGTATCGGAGCGTCGGGGGCGTCCGGGCATTGAGCTTTGGCCGGCATCGGCGCCCTCGCAACTGGCGTGGACGTTTCAAATCGACATGGAGACCTAAATAAAACGCATTGAGGCGTTGGGCGTCTTGCTTGCCACCGCACTGCTCGTTGCCAGTTGTGCTCACTCGCCTTCAAGCGGGTGGATCACGCTGATCGACGGTGAACAGGGTCTGGAGAACTTCGAGCGCATTGGGGACGCCAACTGGCGTGCCGAGGGTGGCGCCATCGTTGCTGACAAAGGCACGGGTTCTTCTCACTCGGTAACCAAGAACTCGTACAAGGATTTCGAGATCGTTGCCGAGTTCTGGGCCGACACGACGACCAACAGCGGCATCTTCCTGCGGGCGGCTGACCCCAAGAAGGTTGGCGCCGAGAGCGCGTATGAAGTCAATATCTACGAACAGCGCCCTGGAATACGCGACCGGGGCCATTGTCGATTTTGCGGAAGTGCCCGTGCCAATCGTTCACCTGGCTGGTGACGGCAAGGGCGGTGGCAAGTGGAACACCTTCAAGATTTCCGTCAAGGGACCGAACATCACAGTGGAGTTGAACGGCGTTCGCACCGTCTCGCTGCAGGACAGCAAATTTGCCGCCGGTCCGTTCACGTTGCAGTTCGCCAATGGCCCGAAGGACGCGCCCGGCGGCCCGATCAAGTGGCGCAAGGTCATGGTCAGGCCTACTTGAGCTAAGGCGGCGGCAACCCAGCCGCCGTGGTTGGACCGAGGATGCGCAGGCCCGCTGCAATCAGCCGCGCGGGGCCGCGATGGCGAGCAACGGATCGACCGGCGCTAGCAAGTCCGTACTGCGTCCGGGTCCGCGGCACCAGAGTGCTGGCTCACTCGAGCTCTACCCCAGACGCGCGGCCGCGAAAAGTGCGCTAGAAACGCTGGACGTGCTCGTCACCGGTGCTGGCGTCTCGGGCTCGAGCGCCGCCTAGCACCTGCAGACGCCGTGCCTCAACTGGCGCCTCGTCATTCTGGGCGCTTGGCACGCGCTGGGCGGCACTGGGACCTGTTTTGCTACCCGGGCTTACGCTGCGACTCCGACATGCACACGATGGGCCTCAAGCTCAGGCCCTTGCGCGAGGGCAGCACCATCGCCCGCGGATCCGAAATCCTGTTATGTCATGTCGGTCCCAGCAAACTGAGGGCGGCCGGGGTGAGCCGGCCTCTGAACGCGCGAAATGGCGCCCAGCGCGGCCCGCTCTGAGTGGGTTGCGATGGGCCTGCGCTAGCGACTGCTTTGTGGCAACGGGATCAACGCAGCGGGTGTCGCTGATGGGTCGAAAGTGCTAGTAGGCGCCCTCACTAAGCGGACGCTCGCATGACATGGCCGAGCAGAAAAGGGCGGAACGTCGGCAGTGCCCAAGAAGCGGACTCAGGGCGCCAGCGCTCCTTAACGCATTGATGACCGCTGTGTAGCCGACAGCAGCCGGTCAGAGTACAGCCTCGACCGACCGCAACCGCTGCATTGCCGTCATCTATAGCTACGCCCCAAGAAGCATGAGCGTCAAGCGCCGCCGCACGAGCTTCCGTCAGCCGTCGCGGCCCGGGGAGCCAGAAACCGCGATCGCATGCTGACGGTGGCCCAGCGAGATTGCATCGCACCGGCGAAGCTTGCTGTCGGACCGCTTCTTCCCCACGCCTTAGGGAACCGGGGGCACACGCCCGCAAAAACCAGGTAGGTCAGCGAGGCCCGTCAAAGCGGCGCGTTGCCGATAGGCCGGGCTTGCGTGGCCTCACGAGACCGCTGCGGCCAGCATCGGACCCCTGCCCGTGGGTAGCCGCCAAGGTGGAAAACCTTCTACTTGATGGATGGGGGACTTTTGGGGGACTGACCCGCGTGAAGCTGTGCAGGACAGGGCATCGTGGAAGGAACGGACGGCTTGCAACTCCATATGGATCAACAACTTACGTGAAGGCAGTGAGCTACGAACCAAGGGGTCGTGGGTTCGAATCCTGCCAGCCGCACCAACTTTTCCAGCGAATCAACGGCTACCCTGCCCCGGAAGGTTCAGGGGGCACGGACCTCGACAAAGAGGGGATAGAAGCCACCGCTGAGGCACGTGCCCAGCGTCTTCGCGCTGGCCTGCGAACTGGCGACCGCTGCATAGCGAGCGCAACGGTGGTGCCCCAGGCACGCCACCCCGAAGCATGCCCGTAGGGACTCGCTGTCGCCGGGAACGGACCCGCGCACGTGGGTGACTGGAGCCATACCGGTTCAACGGTCAAGCTCCGAGGAAGTTGACAGCGGCTCTCGTATCTTCGCCGGAGCGGCGGCATCGGCCGAGCTACGCCGTGACGAAAGCGCTAATCGCTCGTCTTGCCACTGCGGTGCTGATTTCCTGTGCCGGCATCTTTGCGCTGGATGAAGCTGATCTTTCCTCCCGGCTCAAGTACCGCCCATTCGACGTCCTTGAGCGTGGCGATTCCGGCCAGTCGCATCTCCGACTCGACCTCGGCAGCCGTGAGCCGGTCCCGGCGCAGGTTCTGGCGCAGCAGCTCGCCGTCGCGCACGACGACGCGCGGCTCGCCCTCCAGAATTCGCTCCGCCCGCGGCGAGAGGTAGGCCAGCCAGTTCATCAGCAAGGCCCAGAACATGAAAGTGCCGATGGCGAGCAGTGCGCCGACGAGGCTGGAGTCGGTCTGCGTCACGCCCTGCTGGATCAGGTCGCCGATGACCACCAGCGCGATGAACTCGAACGGCGTCATCTGGCCCAGCTGGCGCTTGCCCATCAGGCGGATCAGCAGATAGACGACCACGAACATCGCGGAGGCGCGCAGCACGATGTCCATCAGGGCAGCACTCTCAGAAGCACCGGCACTTCGGCCAACGGGTCCTCGCCGTCGAAGGCGACGAAGCGCCCGGCGTTGTCGCCAAACAGCGACGGATTGATCTGCAGATCGATCTTCACCTTGAACGAGGCGCCTGCCTCGAGAGGGCCGTACTCGAAACGGAACAGGCCGTCCCTGCTCGACTCCTGCGCCGGCGTCGGCGTCATCGAATTCATCGTCGTCTCTCGCCACAGCGCGGGCGAGACGCCGATGACGAGCTTGCGGATGCTGCGCTTCGCGCCGACGTCGATCGTGGTCTCGTAGAGCTCGCCGTTGCGAATCAGCGAGGGCGTCGTGACGATCAGTGTCAGTGCCGATGCGTCGGCAGCGTGCGCGTGCGTCCTGCTGCCGGCAAACCCGCTGAGGCCCCAGAGGACGATGGCGCCCAGCACGAACAGCGAAAGGGTGTCGACGTGGAAATGGCGCGAGCTGCGTCGTTCGACGTGATCGTCGATGCCATCGGGTCGCAGCAGGCCGGGTGCCTTTTTCGACATGCCCGGACTGTACGCTCGGGGATCCGCTCGGCAGCGCGCCAGCGCCAGGCGCCCGGGTCTCGACTTCGGCGCCACGGCCGGCGCCATCCGTTCGCTCAGCGGAGCCCGCTCCAGGCGCCGGCCAAGGACCACCTCGTGATTCGCGATACAGGCGGGCCAGGCTGGGCGCGTCCGGCGCTGCCGTCGGCCCGCGGTGCGGCCGCAACGATGAAGTTGGCAGCCGCGAGAAGGTCGGCGCATCGGTGGTCGGGGACGCGCAGCGGCGACTGCCGCCATGCGATCTCGCGGCCCACGTCGAGCAGCACGCTGCGGCAGCCGGCGCGGTGCCCGGCCTCCACGTCGTCGAGCACGTCCCCGACCATCCACGAGCTGGGCAGGTGCAGCCGGTGCGCGATGGCGGCCTGTCGCAGCAGGCCGGGCGCCGGCTTTCGGCAGAGGCAGGCCCCGCCAGGTCGGCCCCGGGCCGCGTGCGGGCAAACGTGGAAGCCCTCCACCACGATCCCTTCGCCGGCCAGGCGCGCGACCAGGGCCGCCTCCAGCCTGGCGAACGCTTGCCGGGTGAACCGCTCCTGCGCGATTCCAGGCTGGTTGGTCACCACGACGAGAGCAAAGCCGGCGTCGCGCAGAACGCGCAAGCCGTCCAGCGCCGTCGGCGTGAAGCGCAGAAGAGACGGATCGAGGCTGTCCGCGACCGGTTCCACCAGCGCCCCGTCCTTGTCGATGAAGACGGCAGCCCGTTCGCCGGCCTCGCCTCGGGCCATCACCGGGTTGGCACGGTGAGGGTCGGCATGGCTCGGGAAGTTCTGCATGTGTGCTCCAGCTGGTGCCCAGCAACCGTCGTGCCGCCGATCGCGCCTTCGCCGTGTGCGCGCCGTGCACGCGGGAATGAAAGCTGCCGGGCCGGCGCGAGGTCGAGTGCGGTCGCGAGTGAGGACAATGCTCCCTCCCTTCATGCACTTTTCGAGTCCCTGCCGATGCACACCCTGGCCCTCGTGAAGCCGGATGGCCGTTCCCTGACGCTCTACGGACGTCGACCTCTCCTGGACATCGCTGCCGCGCCCAGCCCGTTCCCGGACCCGCTCGGCACCCGCGCCCACATGCGCTGGCATCCCTTGCGAGGGGAATGGGTCACCTACGCCGCGCACCGTCAGGACCGCACCTTCCAGCCGCCGCCGCAGTACGACCCGCTGGCGCCGACGATCGATGCGGCCAACCCCACCGAGGTGCCCAGCGGCCACTGGGACGTCGCCGTCTTCGACAACCGGTTTCCGGCGCTCGGCGGCAGCGGCCAGGTCGCGGTACCGGCACTCCCGGTGCCGACGTCGGCAGCCGACGGGCACTGCGAAGTGGTCGTCTACACACCCGACGCCGTCGGCTCGCTGGGCGCCCTGCCACTCGATCACCTCGAGCTGCTGCTGTCGGTGTGGGCTGACCGAACGGCGCGGCTTGCCGCCCGCGGCGACGTGCGCTACGTCATGCCCTTCGAGAACCGCGGTCCCGAGGTCGGCGCGACGCTGCCGCATCCGCACGGCCAGATCTATGCCTACCCGGTCGTGCCGCCGGTGCCGGCGCGCATGGCCGAGCAGTCGCTGGCGCACCTTGAAAAGCACGGCCGTGGCACCCTCGGGGCCCTCATCGACGCGGAGCGGGGCGACGGCGTGCGCATGCTCTACGAGGGTGCGCACGCCGTTGCCTTCGTCCCCGTGTGCGCGCGCTACCCGTACGAGTGCTGGGTCGCGCCGATCGAGCCGGTGCCGGGATTCGGCGAACTGCGCGACGAGCAGCGCGCCGACCTGGCGCGGGCGCTAAAGACCGTGCTCCTGAAGTACGAGGGTCTCTGGCAGCGGCCGCTGCCTTACCTGATGGCCTGGTATCAGGCGCCGACCGACGGCCAGCCGCATCCCGAGGCGCACCTGCACGCCCAGTTCTACCCCCCGTACCGCAGCCGCGACCGCCTGAAGCACCTGGCCGGCACCGAGCTGGCGGCAGGCTTCTATGCGATGGACGCGCTGCCGGAGGACAAGGCGCGCGAGCTGCAGGCGATCGAGGTGAGCCTGCGATGAGGGCCGGCTTTCGCGCCGCGTTCCGGAGGGACCCCGACGCCGTGGCCAGCGCGCCGGGCCGCGTCAACCTCCTCGGCGAGCACACCGACTACAACGACGGCTTCGTGCTGCCGGTCGCGCTGTCGCAGCAGACCACGGTCGCCGTGGGTCGCGCCGCCGGCGAGCTGTGCACGCTGCGTTCCGACAACCTGGGCTCTGCCGTCTCCTTCGCGCTCGACCGCGCCCCCGACGAGCAATTCGCGAAGTACGTGTTCGGTTGCCTGCAGGAGATGCGTGCGGCGGGCCTTGCGATCGCGCCGCTCGACATTCACGTCGCCTCCGACGTGCCGATCGGCGTCGGGCTGTCGTCAAGCGCGGCGCTCGAGGTGGCGACCCTCCGCGCCCTCCGCGCCCTGCTCGGCGCACGCCTCGACGACGTCGCGATTGCGCAGATGGCGCAACGCGCGGAGATCGAGCACGCCGGCGTGCGCTGCGGGATCATGGACCAGATGGCGTCGAGCCTCGCCGACACCGAGCACGCGCTCTTCCTCGACACCCGAACCCTGCAGACGCGCCTGCTCGACCTGCCGCGCGACACGACCGTGCTCGTCCTCGACTCCGGCATCGAGCGCTCGCTCGCCGGCAGCGGTTTCAACCAGCGGCGGCGCGAGTGCGAGGAGGCGGCGTCACGCCTCGGCGTGGCGAGCCTGCGCGACGTCGCCGACGTGGCGAGCGTCGAATCGCTGGCCGAGCCGTGGCGACGGCGGGCCCGCCACGTCGTCACCGAGAACGCCCGCGTCCTGCGGGCCGTGCAGTCGATGGACGCGACGGCGTTCGGCCAGCTCATGAACGCGTCGCACGCGAGCCTTCGCGACGATTACGAGGTGTCGGTGCCGGCACTGGACCGGCTGGTCGCCATGCTGCAGGCGCAGCCCGGCGTGTTCGGGGCCCGCCTCACGGGCGCCGGCTACGGCGGCGCCTGCGTGGCCCTGTGCGCGGCGGACCGGGCCTCGGGGGTATCCGCCTCGGTGCTTGCCGCCTACGCCGATGCCGGAGGCGTGGGTCGGCTGCTCTCGCCACCGCATCTCGCTCGGGCCCGCCAGTCCGGGCCCGGCTGATCAGGCGGCAAAGCGTGGCACCGGCCTCAGGCCGGCACCTTCGCCGTCTTCTCGATCCAGGCCGCGAAGAGACCCATGAATTTCTGGAGGAACTGCCGCGTCTCCGGCTTCCTGAGCCCGCCGCTCTCGTCGAACATGTCGCCGGCACCGCCGACGTACGCCTCGGGCTGCTGCAGGACGGGCATGTCGAGGAAGACCAGCGACTGGCGCAGGTGGTGGTTGGCACCGAAGCCGCCGAGCGCGCCGGGCGACAGGCTGATCACCGCCGCCGGCTTGCCGCTCCAGGCGCTCTTGCCGTAAGGGCGCGAGGCGATGTCGATCGCGTTCTTCAGGACGCCCGGAACCGAGCGGTTGTATTCCGGGGTCACGAACAACACCGCTCCGGCGTCGGCGATCTGCTGCTTGAAGGCGACCGAGGCAGCCGGAGGGCTCGCGTCGTCGTCCTGGTTGTACAGCGGCAGCTGCCCGATCTCGGCGATCTCGAGCGTCAGCGATGCTGGCGCCATCGCCTTCAGCGCCAGGGCGAGCTTGCGGTTGAACGATTCCTTGCGCAGGCTGCCGATGACGACGGCAACCGGGGTGGGCGCGGGCATGGTGAATCCTTTCGGGTGAAGATCAGGCAGTATCGATCCCCGGACTGCGAGCACGATGAACAAGGCCTTCACACGCGAGACCGATGGCGACGACGACGCCGACCCGGCCGAGGCCGTCGAGGCGCCGGCGCTTCCCGCCGGCGCGAAGAACTACCTGACGCCGGCCGGCTACCGCCGCCTGCGCAGCGAGCTGATGACGCTGCTCGACGACGAGCGGCCGAAGGTTGTCGAGATCGTCTCCTGGGCCGCCAAGAACGGCGACCGCTCCGAGAACGGCGACTACCTCTACGGCAAGAAGCGCTTGCGCGAAATCGATCGGCGGATCCGTTTCCTGACCAAGCGTCTCGACATCGCCGAGGTGGTCGACCCGTCGGTGCATCACGGCTCGGAGCAGGTCTTCTTCGGCGCGACGGTGACCTACGCCGAAGAGCGGGGCGGCGAGAAGACGGTCACGATCAAGGGCGTCGACGAGGCAGACAGCCTGCAGGGGGACGTGAGCTGGATCTCGCCGATCGCCCGCGCCCTGATCAAGGCCCGGGTCGGCGACGAGGTGGCCCTGGTGACCCCGCTCGGCCGGCAGACGATCGAACTGCTCGCCGTCCGCTACCCGGCGCCGGAGTAGGCGCGGAGCCGGTCGCCGCCGCCTCAGGGCTTGACGCGCGCCACCCGGCGCACGGCGGACGTGCGCTTCAGGGTCCGCATGACGTCGGCCAGGTGCAGGCGGTCGCGCACGCTCAGCAGGAGCTGCAGCTCGGTCGCCTCGCTCGCCGGCTCGTTGCCCATGTCGATGTGGGTGATGTCGGCCTCGGCGTGGCTGACCGCCGAGGCCACCTGCGCCAGCACGCCCTTGCCGTTGGTCACGAGCAGCTGCACCGCGGTCTCGAACGAGCGGGTCGGCTGCTCGGCCCAGTCGACGCGCATCCAGCGCTCGCTGTCGCGCTCGAGCAGGCGCTTGCCGACGCTGCAGTCGGCGGTGTGAACCATCAGGCCCTCGCCGCGGCCGAGGTTGCCGATGATCGCGTCGCCCGGGATCGGCCGGCAGCAGGGTGCGAGCTGCATCGAGGCGCCTTCGCTGCCGTCGATGAAGACCAGGCCCTGCGACGGCGCCGAATCATCGACGGCGTAGCGGCCCATGGTCAGCATGAGGGCGTCCGGCCGGACGCCGCCTTCGGCGAGCAGGCGCGCCAGCCGCGTCGCCACGATCGTGGCGACCTTGCGGCCGAGGCCGATGTCGGTGAACAGATCGTCGCGGGTCTTGTTGCCGGTCCAGCGCGTGAGCTGCTGCCAGACGGCGCTGCCCGGGCCCTCGGCCGGCGGCAGCGGCAGGCCTTCGCCGCGCAGGGCCTGGGCCAGCATCTTCTCGCCGAGGTCGCGCGACTCCTCCTGCTCCATGCTCTTCAGGTAGTGCCGGATGCGCGAGCGGGCCCGCCCGGTGCAGACGAAGTTCAGCCAGGCCGGGTTCGGACGCGCGTTCGGCGCGCCGATGATCTCGACCACGTCGCCGCTCTTCAGTGCCGTGCGCAGTGGCACCGGCTCGCCGTTGACGTTGGCGGCGACGCAGTGGTCGCCGACGTCGGAGTGGATGGCGTAGGCGAAGTCGACCGGGGTCGCGCCGCGCGGCAGGGCCAGGATCTTCGAGCGCGGCGTGAAGACGTAGACCGCGTCCGGGTAGAGATCGATCTTGACGTGCTCGAGGAACTCGCCGGCGTCGCGCGTCTCGTCCTGGATGTCGATCAGCGACTGCAGCCACAGCGCGCCGAGGCGCTGCGCCTCCTGGCCCTGGATCGGCCCGCCGTCGTGGTCCTTGTAGAGCCAGTGGGCCGCGATGCCCTTCTCGGCGACGGCGTGCATCGGCTCGGTCCGGATCTGGAACTCGACCGCGGTGCCAAGCGGGCTGACCAGCGTCGTGTGCAGGGACTGGTAGCCATTCGCCTTCGGGATCGCGATGTAGTCCTTGAAGCGGCCGGGCACCGGCTTCATCAGCTGGTGCAGGACGACAAGGGCCATGTAGCACTCGGACAGGGTGCCGACGACGACGCGGAAGCCGAAGATGTCGTTGACCTGGGCGAAGCTCAGGTGCTTCTCGCGCATCTTCGAGTAGATCGAGTAGACCGTCTTCTCGCGGCCGAAGATCTGCGCCGGCAGCTTGGCCTGCACGAACGACTTCTCGACGTCCTTCTGGATCCGCTCGACGATGTCGCGCCGGTAGCCGCGCGCCTTCTGCACGGCCTTGGCGAGGGCCGCCTCGCGCCACGGCTTGAGGTGGCGAAACGACAGCTCCTGCAGCTCGCGGTAGGTCTGGTTGAGGCCGAGCCGGTGCGCGATGGGCGCGTAGATCTCGAGCGTCTCGGCGGCGATGCGGGTGCGCTTGGCAGCGCTCACCGCTTCCATGGTCCGCAGGTTGTGCAGGCGGTCGGCGAGCTTGACCAGGATGACGCGCACGTCGCGCGTCATGGCCAGCAGCTTCTTGCGAAACGACTCCGCCTGGGACTCCTCGCGGGTCGAGAAGCGCAGCTTGTCGAGCTTGGTCAGGCCGTCGACGAGGTCGGCCGTCGGCGCGCCGAACCGCTCGATGAGTTCGGACTTGCTGATGCCGCAGTCTTCCATCGCGTCGTGCATCAGCGCCGCCATGATCGCCTGTGCGTCGAGCTTCCATTCGGCGCAGAGGCCGGCGACGGCGATCGGGTGCGTGATGTACGGCTCGCCGCTGGCCCGAAACTGGCCGAGGTGGGCCTCGTCGGCGAAGCGATAGGCGTCGCGGACGCGCCGGATGTCGGCGGCGTCGAGGTAGTCGAGCTTGACGGTCAGCGCCGCGAAGGAGGCGGCCGCGGCGTCCGCCGGTGTCGACGGGTGGGCCGGGGCGGCGGACGGTCGCTTCCGTGCCGCGGGCTTGGCGTCTGGGAGGGTGGTGGACGGGCGCGCGGCCATGTCCGAATTTAGCGCGGAAGCCGGACCGGCACCGCTACCGGGGCGGTGCGCCCCGAGGGGGCTAGACCGGTACCTTGCGCAGCATCTCGATGCCGATCTCGCCGGCAGCGATCTCGCGCAAGGCGGTGACGCCGGGCTTGTTCTTCGTCTCGACCTTCGGCGCGTGGCCCTGGCTCAGCATCCGCGCCCGGTAGGTCGCGGCGAGCACGAGCTGGAACCGGTTCGGGATCTTGACGAGGCAGTCTTCGACAGTGATGCGGGCCATGGGGTGTCCGGGTGAAAAGAACGACGCTGCCTCAGGCGAGATCGAGGGCGGCAAAGATCGCGGGCTTGGACCGCTTCAGCGCAGCGTACTTGAGACGCTGCGAGTGGACGATCGCTTTCAGATCGAACAGCGCCGTCTCGAAGAGGGAATTGATTATAACGAAGTCGAAGTGCCGGGCCTGCGAGACCTCGTGGCGCACGTCCTTCATGCGCCGGGCGATCACGTCCTCGTCGTCCTCGCCGCGCCGCTGCAGGCGAAGCAGCAGCTCGTCGTAGCTGGGCGGCAGGATGAATACGAGCACCGCGTTGGGGAACAGCCGCTTGATCTGCAGCGCGCCCTGCCAGTCGATCTCGAGCAGCACGTCCTGGCCGCCGATGATCGGCTCCTCGATGGCGGCGCGCGAGGTGCCGTAGAGGTTGCCGTGCACTTCCGCCCACTCGACGAACTCGCCCCGGTCGATCATCGAACGGAAGGTCCGCGGCTCGACGAAGTGGTACTCGCGCCCTTGCTGGTCCTGGCCGCGGGGCTTGCGCGTGGTGTGCGAAGTGGAGACCAGCAGGTGCGAGTCGAGCTCGAGCAGGGCCTTGACGAGGCTGGACTTTCCCGTCCCGCTGGGCGCGGCGACGGCGAAGAGGTTGCCGGGGTAGTCCATTCGTGGCTTCGCGCTGCGCTCCTGTGCCGCCAGTTTACGGGCTGGCGTTTGCGAATCGCCCCGTGCGCACTGCGCGGCGTGACCTTGTGCCTCAGGCGCCGACGCGGCGTCGCAGCGCGGCGATGGCGCTGTCCACCGTCGTCAGCACCGGCACGCCGAGCGACGGGCGGAGGAGGGGTGCGGCGCGCGCGAGGCTGAACTGGGCCAGGGCGACGACGGCGCAGCCGCGTGCCGCCAGCGCCTCGGCGCCGCGCAGCGCGGCCGCATCATGGCCGGCGGTGTCGCCGGCATCGAGCGCGGCGAGTGCCGCCGCGGCCAGCTCGACGTCGAGGGTCACGCCGTCCGGGAACTCGCGTGGCATCGACGCTGCCGTCGGAGCGAAGCTGGCGAGCAGGCCGATCGGCCGACCCGCTGCGAGCGCCACTGCTTCGTCGATCATCGCTTCGTTGGGCTTGAGCACCGGCAGCGCCGGCCAGCGCCGCTGCACGGCCTCGATGCAGGTGCCGAACGCCGAGCAGGTGAAGAGAATCGCGTCGGCGCCGCTGCCGATCGCGTACGCGGCCAGCGACAGGAAGCGGGCTTCCATGGCCGCGCCGCTGCCGCCCTGCGCCAGGTCGCTCGAGAGGCTGTCGTCGAGGAGGTTGACGCACCGGGCCTCGGGCCAGCTCCGGCTCAGGGCCTCGTTGACCGGGGCGACCGAATGCGCCAGCGCGTGAATGAGGGCGATGCGGGGACCGGTCATGGAATGGCGCCGGCGATGCCCGCGTCGATGGCCTGGCCGAGCCGCTCGACGATGCAGTCGAGATCGCTCTCGCTGGCGATGAAGGGTGGCGCCAGCAGGACGTGGTCACCGCGCCGCCCGTCGACGGTGCCGCCCATGGGATAGACCATCAGGCCGCGGGCCATGGCTTCGCGCTTGATCCTGGCGTGCAGGCGATGGGCCGGATCGAACGGGGCCTGGCTGGCGCGGTCCTCGACCAGCTCGATGTCGAGGAAGAGGCCGCGGCCGCGCATGTCGCCGACGTGCGGATGCTCGCCGAAGGCAGAGGCCAGTCGCGCCACAAGGCCGGCGCCGAGTTGGCGCACCCGCGGCAGCAAGCCGTCGCGCTCGATCACCCGCTGCACCGCCAGCGCCGCGGCACAGGCGACGGGGTGGCCGAGGTAGGTGTGGCCGTGCTGGAAGAAGCCGCTGCCCTCGCGCAGCGCGGCGACGATCCGCTCCTGCACGAGAACCGCGCCGATGGGCTGGTATCCCGCGCCCAGCCCCTTCGCGACGACCAGCAGGTCGGGGACGACGCCTTCGGCCTCGCAGGCGTGCAGCGTGCCGCAGCGGCCCATGCCGCACATCACCTCGTCGAGGACGAGCAGGACGCCGTGACGGTCGCACACCTTGCGCATGGCGCGCCAGTAACCCGGCGTCGGCACGAGGACGCCGGCGGTGGCGCCGCCCACCGTCTCGGCGACGAAGGCGATGACGTGCCCCGGCCCGGCCGCGACGATGGTCTGATCGAGCTCGGCCGCCAGGCGGGCGACGTAGACGGCGTCGGGTTCGCCGCTGCGCTGCTCGCGGTACGGATAGCACGCCGCGACGTGACTCGCCTCGACCAGCAGCGGCGCGAAAGGCGCTCGCCGCCAGGCGTTGCCGCCGACGGCCAGCGCGCCGAGGGTGTTGCCGTGGTAGCTCTGGCGGCGCGCAACGAAGCGGCTGCGCCCGGGCTCGCCGCGCTCGACGAAGTACTGGCGCGCCATCTTCAGCGCCGCCTCGATCGCTTCCGAGCCGCCGCTGGTGAAGTAGGCGTGGCTGGTCCCGGCGGGTGCCGTCGCGACCAGGCGCTCGGCGAGCTCCTCGGCGACGGCGGTGGTGAAGAAGCTGGTGTGGGCGTAGGCGAGGGCGTCGATCTGCGCGTGCATGGCGGCACGCACCTCGGGGTGGCCGTGGCCGAGACAGGACACGGCCGCGCCGCCCGAGGCATCGAGGTAGCGCATGCCGGCGCTGTCGGTGATCCAGACGCCTTCGCCTGCCACGGCCGTCGGGTAGCGGTCGCGCAGATGGCGGTGGAAGACGCGGGTCGCTGGATCGGCCCGCGCGGCAGGCGCGTTCATTCCACGTTCTGCACCTGAATGTCGACTAGAACGCCAACTACCTGTCGCGCCTTCAGTTCTCTGCCGTTGGCCGTAGAAAACCCCACAGGGAACCCCACACTTTCGGCAAGCACCAGCGGCACGTTGAGAAGCTTCCAGGAACGCACGTAAACGCATCTACTGTAGCGCGCTGTTCCATGACGACGCAGCTCTCCTGGCTGCCTTGCGCGGGGGACCTTGCCAACCGCGCCCTGCACGGTGCCCAACGAACCTCCGGGTCGCGGCTAGACGAGGGCAGCCGATCCCGACCCATTCTTGGTATGCCAAGCCCTTTTTCGACGCCGTAACGGGCTCAAGCCACCAGCATGATCGTCGGACGAGGGCCACTTAGAATGATCGTGTGAGTCGTATCGCAACCATCCTCCTCGTCGCGCTGGGGCTGCTGTGGCAGTCGGTCGCCTTGGCGCGTACGGGATGGACCATTGATTTGCTGGGCGAAACTGAACACACCCTGCTGCACTGGCAGGACGAAGGTCACCATCACCATGACGATGGCTCCTTCCATGTCGATGATTCCGAAGACTCGACACGGCACATGCTTACCGACCACGGTTCGCCGGCATCGACGGGGTATGACGCCTCTATGCCTGTGCCGCCGCAGGCGGATGGGCGGCTGAATGCCGGAGGTGCCCGCGCAGGGCCGCAACCGGACCCCGATGGTTTATTGAGGCCCCCTCGACCGCACTCCTGACGCGTGGCCCTGGCGGGCTGCGATTCGACCGACGACGCTCGCGCGATGTAGATCGTGCCACCGTTGTCGATGGGTGGCCCCATGGCCACGACCGCGGTCAGGAATGTCGTGAAATTCACTTCGCAGCTGGGGCTACTTGCGCTCGCTTGTCTGGCCGGTACCTCGGCGCCGGCGCAGGCGCCGGCGCAGGCGCCGGCACACGCGCCACCATCACTTGCTGCCGCCACCGAACGCGCGTGGCAGCGCGCGCTGGCTTCGCGCGAGTCCGCCGGGGCCATGCAGCGTGCCGACGCAGATCGCCGTGCCGCGGCCAGCCTGTGGCCGGCGGCGCCGTCCGTCGCACTCACGCACCGCGACGACCGCCTGCGCTCCGACACCGGGCTGCGCGAAACCGAGCTGTCGCTGGCGTGGCCCATCTGGCTGCCCGGCCAGCGCAGCGCACGCGGCGCGGCGGCGGAGGCCGACGCTAGCGTCGCCCGGCATGCCGAGGCGGCGGCGCGGCTGCGACTCGCCGGCGACGTTCGCGAGGCGGCATGGGCGCTCGCTGGGCGACTGGCTGAACTCGCGCAGGCCGAAGCGACGGGTCGCTCGCTCTCGACGCTGTCGGACGACGTGGATCGCCGCGTCCGTGCCGGAGACCTCGCCCGCAGCGACGCGCTCGCGGCCCGCGCCGATACGCTGGCGGCTGCGGCACGCACGGCGGAAGCGCGCCAGCAGCTGTTCGCGGCCCGCAACCGCTGGCAATGGCTGACCGGCGGCGATGCGCCGCCGTCCGCGGACGAAGCCGCAACAGGTGATGTCGACATGCTCGCAGCCCATCCCGAGGCGCGCTTGGCGGAGGCGCAAGCCGAAGCGGCCCAGCGCCGGCTCGACGTGCTACGTGGTACCCGCCGCGATCCGCCGGAGGTCACCGTCGGCGTTCGGCAGGACCGCGCGGGCCGTGGCGAGTCGTCGAAAGGCAGTGTCGTTGTCGGCGTGCGCGTGCCCTTCGGCACGGATGCCCGCAACGCGCCGCTCGAGGCGGCCGCGCTGGCTGAGCTCGACCTGGCTCAGTTCGCTGCCGAGCGCAGCCGAGAGCGGCTGCTGGCCGACGCCGAGGCTGCCCGCGCGGCGCTGCAAGCTGCCGAGCAGCAGCTCGCATCCGAGCGCGACCGGACTGCGCTGCTGCGCGAACGCGCACAACTCATCGAAACGTCGTTCCGGGCCGGCGAATCGCCGCTGCCCGACCTGCTGCGCGCGCTGGCTGCGGCCTCGGATGCCGACGCAGTGCTGGCGCGTCAGCACGGCGCGCAGGGTCTGGCGCGTGCGCGCTTTCGACAAGCTCTGGGATTGATGCCATGAACGACCGCTTCCGAAACGCCGCCGCCGCGGTGCTGATCTCCTTGTGGACGCTGCCCGCCGGCGCTGCGCCAGGCGCGCACGGTCCCGGTGGAGAACACCTGGATCAACCCGGCACGGCCGCATCGGGCTCCGGCGCGCCACGCATGGAGGCCAGCTCGGAAGCCTTCGAGCTGGTTGCGACGCTTCACGATGGCGAACTGTCGATCCTGATCGACCGCTACGACACCAACGAGCCGGTGCTTCAGGCGATGCTCGAGGTCGAAAGCGGCGGCCACAAGGCGAAGGCGACATTCCATGCCGACCACGGCGACTACGCCGTCGACGACAAGGCGCTGCTGGCCACGCTTGCAAGGCCCGGCGAACATGCGCTGGTGTTCACGCTCTTGGCCGGCAAGGAGTCCGACCTGCTCGACGGCATGCTGAGGGTTCGTGCCGCCGCGGCGGGTGGCGATCATGGACACGCCCACGACGGCGATGGCGACCCTCACCACGGGCTCGAACGCGCCGGATGGACGGGCGCCGCCATCGGCCTGCTGGGATTGATCGGAGCGGCCGCATGGTGGCGCCGCCGCCGCAGCAGCAGCGTGCCGGGTGGGGTGCAGCAATGAAGCACCGCATGGGGTGGCTCGGCGCGCATCGCATGCTGCTCGCCGCAGTCATGGTGTTCACGGGGGTGGTTTTCACGTTCGCTGCGCATGCCGCTCCGGGCGCACACGGACCCGGCGGTGAACACCTCGACAACGCAACGACACCGTCCGGCAGCGGCCTGGCGCGGCTGCCCGACGGCAGCGTCAATGTGCCGAAGTCGGCGCAACGGCGCCTCGGGGTTCGTACGATGCTCGCGCAGGAGTCCGATGCCTCGGCCACCGTCGAGCTGCCGGGGCGTGTGGTGATCGACCCCAACGCCAGCGGTCGTGTGCAGGCCGTCCACGGCGGTCGCATCGAGCCGGGTCCCGGCGGGCTGCCGGTCGCCGGGCAGGCGGTCAGACGCGGGCAGGTGCTGGCGTACGTGCGGCATCACGCCGAGCCTTATGCGTTGGGCAATCAGCAGGCACAGCTGTCCGAGCTGCGCAGCCAGCGGGCGATCGCGGACGCGCGCGTGCAGCGGCTCGAAGGGCTGGAAGGCACGGTGCCGCGCAAGGACATCGACGCCGCGCGCCTGGAGGCTGCAAGCCTGAAGCAGCGCGAAGCGAGCATCGGCGCCAGCATCGTCGCGCGCGAAGCGCTGCTCGCTCCCGTGGCTGGCGTGATCGCACGCGCCGAGGTCGTCGCCGGCCAGGTGGTCGAGGCGCGCGACGTGCTGTTCGAGGTGGTCGATCCGGCTCGGATGCTGGTCGAAGCAACCACCGCCGACGTGACGCTGCCGGCGCGCATCGCCGGCGCGCGGTTGCACGATGTGGCCGATGTCGAGCTGAAGCTCGTGGGCGCCGCGCGAACGTTGCGTGAGGGCGTGCTGCCGCTCACCTTTGCCGCGCGCGCCCGCAAGGCCGCGGCATCGCTGCCGCTGGCCATCGGCCAGCCGGTAACGCTGATCGCATCGACCCACGAGCGCATCAAGGGCTTCGTGCTGCCGGCGGAGGCGGTGGTGCGCAACCCGGCCAACGAGCCGATCGTCTGGATCAAGTCTGGCGCCGAGCGCTACGTGCCGCAGCCGGTGCGCTTCAAGCCGCTCGATGCGCAGACCGTGGTGGTCACCGGCGGCCTGGGCGCCGACAACCGCGTCGTGGTGCAGGGCGCGCCGCTGATCGCGCAAATTCGATAGGCGCGGGTGATGTTCACCTGGATCGTTCGAACCAGCCTGCGCAACCGCCTGTTCGTGCTGGCCCTGGCCGCGCTGCTGCTGGTGTACGGCGCGCTCACTGCGTCGCGAACGCCGGTGGACGTGTTCCCCAACCTCGACAAGCCGCTGGTCACGGTGCTCACGGAAGCCGGCGGCATGGCACCCGAAGAGGTCGAGCAACTCGTCACCTTCCCGATCGAGACCGCGCTCAACGGGATGCCGGGCGTCACGCGCGTTCGCTCGACCTCGGGCGTGGGCCTGTCGATCCTGTACGCCGAGTTCGACTGGGGCACCGACATCTACCGCAACCGGCAGCTCGTGTCCGAGCGGCTTGCCCTGGTCCGCGAACAGCTGCCCGACGGCATCGTTCCGGCCATGGGTCCGGTGTCCTCCATCATGGGTGAGGTGATGCTGATCGCGCTGCCGTTGGCGGCCGGCAGCGACAAGGCGACGGCCACGCCGATGCAGGCGCGTGAATACGCCGACTTCGTGCTGCGGCCCCGGCTGCTGTCGATCCCCGGCGTCTCGCAGGTGATTCCGATCGGCGGCGAGGTGCGCACGCTGAGGGTCGCGCCCGACACCGCGCGGATGGCGCAGTTCGGCGTCTCGCTCACGCAGCTCGAGCTGGCGCTGAAGGGCTTCGCCGGCAACGCCGGCGGTGGCTTCATCGACCTGAACCGCCGCGAGTACCTGATCCGCCATCTCGGGCGCACGAACCGGGTCGAAGACCTGGCCGGCCTGGCGGTCGCGTGGAAGGACGGCCGCGCGATCCTGCTCGACCAGGTGGCCAGCGTCAGCTTCGCAGCCGGCCTCAAGCGCGGCGACGCGGGCTACAACGGCGCGCCGGCGGTGGTGCTCAGCGTGCAGAAGCAACCGGCGGCTGACACGGTGAAGGTGACGCGCGAGATCGAAGCCGCCCTCGGCGAGTTGAAGGCCGGCCTGCCTCAAGGCGTTTCCGAGCCGCGCGTGCTGTTCCGCCAGGCCGCGTTCATCCAGGCGTCGATCGGCAACGTCGCCGAGGCACTGCGGGACGGCGCCATCATGGTCGCGATCGTTCTCTTCGCGTTCCTGCTGTCGCTGCGCACGACGCTCATCTCGCTGGTCGCCATTCCACTGTCGCTCGCGGTGACCGCGCTGGTGTTCAGGGCACTCGACCAGTCGATCAACGTGATGACGCTCGGCGGCCTGGCCATCGCCATCGGCGAACTGGTCGACGACGCGGTCGTCGGGGTCGAGAACATCGTGCGCCGCCTGCGCGGCAACCGCGCGCTGGCCGAGCCGCGGCCGGCGGCCGAGGTCGTCGAGCGTGCCAGCGTCGAGGTGCGGTCGGGCATCCTCTACGCGACCATCATCGTCGTGCTCGTGTTCGTGCCGCTGTTCGCGCTGCCGGGCATCGAGGGGCGGCTGTTCTCGCCGCTGGGCATCGCCTACATCGTGTCGATCCTGGCGTCTATGCTCGTGTCGATGACGGTGACGCCGGTGCTGTGCGTCTACCTGCTGCCGAAGATGAAGCGGCTGGACCATGGCGACAGCCCGGTCGTCGCCTGGCTCAAGCGGCAGGATGCTCGGCTGCTCGGCTGGTCGTTCCGCCATGGCAAGACCTTGATCGCCGTCGCAGCACTCGGCGTCACGGCGGCGGCGGCGAGCGTGCCGTTCTTTCCGCGCCTGTTTCTGCCGGCGTTCAACGAAGGCTCCCTGGTGCTGTCGCTGATGCTGAACCCGGGTACGTCGCTCGTGGAGGCCAACCGCATCGGTTCAGTGGCCGAAGGGCTGATCGCCGAGGTGCCCGAGGTCACGCAGGTGGGCCGCCGCACCGGCCGCGCCGAGCTCGATGAACACGCCGAGGGCGTGCATTCGGCCGAGATCGACGTGGACCTGAAGCGCTCCGAGCGCGACCGCGAGGCGGTGATGGCCGCCATCCGGGCCAAGCTGGCGGTGCTGCCGGCGCAGGTGGCGATCGGCCAGCCGATCTCGCACCGGCTCGACCACCTGCTGTCGGGCGTGCGCGCGCAGATCGCGCTGAAGATCTTCGGCGACGACACCGATACCTTGCGCGGCCTGGCCGAGGCCATGCGCGCGCGGCTGGCGACGATCCCCGGCCTCGTCGACCTGACGGTCGAAAAGCAGGTGCTGATCCCGCAGATCACTGTCCGGCTCGACCACCGCCGGGCCGCGCAGGCCGGCCTCGCGCCGGGCGAGGCGATCCGCATGCTGCAGGCGCTGACCGACGGTGCGCACGGCGCCCAGATCGTCGACGGCGCACGTCGCTACGACCTGGTGCTGCGCCTGCCCGACAACCAGCGCAGCCCGCAGGACCTGGCGCGCACGCTGATCGACACGCCGGCCGGCCGGCTGCCGGTGTCGGCGATCGCCAGCGTGGAGGAGACCGACGGCCCGAACCAGATCGGCCGCGAGAACGGTAAGCGCCGCATCGTCGTCTACGCCAACACCGACGGCCGCGACATGGGCGGTGTCGTCGCCGCCATCCGCGCGGCCATCGGGCAGACCCCCCTGCCCACCGGCGCGTCGGTCAGCCTGGAGGGCCAGTTCCAGGCGCAGGAGCAGGCCACGCGATTGATCCTCGGCCTGTCGGTCGTTTCGCTGGTGCTGATGTTCCTGGTGCTGTACTCGCGCTACCAGTCGGTGGTGCTGGCGGCCATCATCATGGGCAACATTCCGTTGGCGCTGATCGGCTCGGTCGTCGCGATGTGGATCGCCGGCGTCAGCCTCTCGGTGGCTTCGATGGTGGGCTTCATCACCCTGGCCGGCATCGCCACCCGCAACGGCATCCTGAAGATCAGCCACTACGTGAACCTCTGTCGGCTGGAAGGCGAGACCTTCGGCGACGCGATGATCGTGCGCGGCTCGCTCGAGCGGCTGACCCCGGTGCTGATGACGGCGCTGGTGGCCGCGTTCGCGCTGACACCGCTGCTGCTGGCGGCAGACGCACCGGGCAAGGAGATCCTGCATCCGGTGGCGGTGGTGATCTTCGGCGGCCTGGTCAGCTCGACGCTGCTGGATACCTTGTTGACGCCGGTGCTGTACCGCCTGTTCGGCGAGAAGCCGACGCTGCGCCTGCTGCGCAATGACGATGCCCCGTCGGCCGGCCGGGCGCCCGATGTCCGGGAAGCCTTTTGACTGTTCACTGCAAGGAGACACCTGATGGCGATGAAGACCATGACCCTGATCACCGCTGCTGCTCTGGCGCTGGCTGCTTTCGTGACCAGCCCTGCGCTGGCGCACGGCGGCGCCAAGCCCAAGCACGGCGGCGTCGTGCAGACGTCGAGTGACCTCTCGTTCGAACTGGTCGACCATGCCGACGGCGCGTTGATCTACGTCGAGGACCACGGCAAGCCGCTTGCGCCGGCGGGCATGACGGGCAAGCTAACTGTGCTCAACGGCAGCGAGAAGTCCGAGGGCGAGCTGGTCGTCGCGGGCGACAAGCTTCAGGCCAAGGGCGTGAAGCTGGCGCCCGGCGCCAAGGCCGTTGCAGCGCTCACGACCGCCAACAAGAAGGGGATCACGGTGCGCTTCACGATCAAGTAGGGCGCCTTTGCTCACGACCCACCGTCCCGCGCTGCGCGGCGACGCGCTCGCGCTCCTGTCGGGGGACTGTTGATCAACGCGCCGCTGGTGCCGGCCTTCGGCAAAAGTCTGGGGCCGTTAACGACTGCGCCTTTGCGTACCCGGTCGTGCCGAACCAGGTAGGTCGTTGCAGTCTGTTCATGTCCCATCGCCCTGTTGAGGCTGTATTAGGAGACTTGAGCGGACCCGCTTAAACCCCCCCGCAACCCTACTCGACGTTCTGCACCTGCTCGCGCAGCTGTTCGATGGCCACCTTCATGTCGACGGCGATCGCGGTCATCTCGATCGAGGGCGACTTCGAGCCAAGCGTGTTCGCCTCGCGGAGCAGCTCCTGGATCAGGAACTCGAGGCGCTTGCCGATCTCGCCGCCCTGGGCCAGCAGGCGATCGACCTCGTCGAGGTGCGAGCGCAGGCGCGCCAGTTCCTCGGCGACGTCGATCCGGATCGCGTAGGCGGCTGCTTCGTTGAGGGCGCGCTCCTCGATGGCCTCCCGGCTGACGGCTGCGCCGCCGGTCTTCTCGAGCGCTTCGGTCCAGCGCTCGAGGAAGCGCTGCTGCTGCCGGGCGACGGCACCCGGCACGAGCGGCTCGGCCGCGTCGGCGAGGGCGCGCAGGTGGGCGACGCGCTCCTGCAGGATCGCCGCCAGGCGCGACCCTTCACGGGCGCGCGCCGCGGCGAGGCCGTCGACGCAGCACCGGGCGGCGTCGAGGACGACGGCCTCCGAGGCTTTCGAGTCGGCCGCGCCGCGGCACCACTGCAGGACCTCGTGGACCGACAGCGGGCGCGCCTCGCGCAAGCGGTCCTGGATCCGCCGCTCGAGGTGGAGCAGGTGGTCGAGCTGCTCTGCGCGCGGCTCCGGGACGTCGTGCTCGGGATCGCCGCCGACCGTCAGACGCAGCTCGATCTTGCCGCGCTTGAAGCGGCCGGTGAGAAGCTCACGCAGTGCCGGCTCGAGGCCGCGGAACTCGTCCGGCAGGCGCAGGGCGAGATCGAGAAAACGGCCGTTAACGGAGCGGATCTCGATGCTGATCGCGGCCGCGGGAGGTGCCTTGCCGGAGTCGCCTTCGGGCGGTTCGTGCAATGCTGCCGAAGCAGCGGCCACGGGGCTCGCCGAGGCATTTGCGTAGCCGGTCATGCTGTAAACTGCCACTCGCTTTTGCCTCCAAGTTTCCCACTCGATTATGTCAAAGCCGAAACCCGCGCCACTGCCATCCGGCACGGTCGTGGGCGGCTATCAGGTGATCAAGAAACTGGCCGCCGGCGGGTTCGGCGTGGTCTATTTGTGCGAGGACGCGGATCGCAAGCTCGTGGCCCTCAAGGAGTACCTGCCGTCGTCGCTGGCCGAGCGCTCGCCGGGGGAGCTGACGCCCCGCGTCAAGCCCGAGAAGCAGCCCCTGTATCGCCTCGGCCTGAAGAGCTTTTTCGAGGAAGGGCGCTCGCTCGCGCAGATCTCGCACACCAGCGTCGTCTCGGTGCTGAATTTCTTCCGCGAGAACGAAACCGTCTACATGGTCATGAATTACCTGCAGGGGGATACCCTGCAGGATTTCATCGTCACCGCGCGCGACCTCAAGCGTGACAAGGTATTTCGGGAATCGACGATTCGTTCGTTGTTCGACGAGATATTGCGCGGCCTGCGCATCGTCCACCAGCACAAGATGCTGCACCTGGACATCAAGCCCGCGAACATCTTCATCACCAACGAGAACAAGGCGGTGCTCCTCGACTTCGGGGCGGCACGCGAAGTGTTGTCGAAGGAAGGCAACTTCATCCGCCCGATGTACACGCCCGGCTTCGCCGCGCCCGAGATGTACCGCCGCGACGGCACCCTCGGCCCCTGGACCGACATCTACGCGATCGGCGCCTGCATCTATGCCTGCATGCAGGGCTACCCGCCGAACGACGCGCCGCAGCGGATCGAGAAGGATCGCCTGGCGCTGTCGCTCTCGCGGCTGCGCAACGTCTACAGCGACAACCTCATCGAGGTCACCGAGTGGTGCATGTCGCTCGACCCCTTGTCGCGACCGCAGAGCGTGTTCGCGCTGCAGAAAGAGCTTTCGCGCGAGACCGAACGGCAGTACACCAAGCTCAGCTTCAGCGAGCGGCTGAAGCTGCAGCTCGAGAACCTGACCGCGAGCGCCAAGGCTTGACGCCCCACCCGGGCGACTATCCTTCCTCTCCGCCGGCCGTACCCAGCCCTCCCATGCGCTTCTCCGTCTATCAGGTCAGCCGCAAGGGCGGGCGCGAGAAAAACGAAGACCGCATGGGCTATTGCTACACGCGGGACGCCGGTCTCTTCGCCCTCGCCGACGGCATGGGCGGGCACCCGGAAGGCGAGGTCGCCTCGCAGCTCGCCCTGCAGACCCTCGCCGCCATGTTCCAGCGCGACTGCAAGCCGACGCTGGCCGACCCGCTGCGCTTCCTGCACGACGCCATCGTCTCCGGACACCACCAGCTGCTTCGCTACGCGACGCAGAAGGCGCTGATCGACACGCCGCGCACGACCATCGTCGCCTGCTTGATGCAGGGCAATGCGGCCTACTGGGCCCATTGCGGCGATTCCCGCCTCTACATGGTTCGCGGCGACAAGCTCATCGCCCGCACCCGCGACCACTCGTACTCGGAGCTGCAGCAGACGATGAGCCAGGTCGTGCCGATGGGCGACCGTTTCAACCGCAACGTCCTCTTCACCTGCCTGGGCAGCCCCGGCAAGCCGGTGGTCGACACGGTCGGGCCGCTGCTCATGCAGGCCGGCGACCGGCTCCTGCTCTGCTCCGACGGCCTCTGGGGCACGGTGAGCGACAGCGAGATCACCGACCAGCTGACATCGCTGCCGCTCTCCGATTCGGTGCCCGAACTCGTCGAGCAGGCCCTGCGCAACGGCGGCCCGAAGTGCGACAACGTCTCGGTGCTGGCGATGGAGTGGGAAGGGGTCGAGGGCGGCGACAGCAACCAGGACATCCAGACCACGGCCGTCGGCGAGGGCGTGTTCGCCTCGACGATCCAGGCCAGCGTGCTCGGCACCGACGTTTCGGCCGACGAGCTCGACGATGCCGAGATCGAGCGCTCGATCAAGGAAATCAACGAAGCGATCAAGCGGTCATCGCAGCAGAAGAAAGGCTGACGCCTTTCTTCTGCCGCGCCGCCCCCCTTTCTCGCTTCGCTTCGCCTTCAGGGCTGCTCCCCCCCCGCTTCGCTCCCCTCCCTCCGAGAGGGAGGGGCGGGCGCCTCTGGCGCCCCATTTCGGCAGCGACAATCGGCTATGACTTTGCAACGATCCAGTGGGCGGGCGCATGACGCGCTGCGGCCGGTGTCCATCACGCGCGGGTTCACGCGCCACGCCGAGGGCTCGGTGCTCGTCGCCTTCGGCGACACGCAGGTGCTCTGCACCGCTTCCGTGGAGGAGAAGGTGCCGCCGCACAAGCGCGGCAGCGGCGAGGGCTGGCTGACAGCCGAGTACGGGATGCTGCCGCGCTCGACGCACACGCGCAGCGACCGCGAGGCGGCGCGCGGCAAGCAGAGCGGGCGGACGCAGGAGATCCAGCGCCTCATCGGCCGGTCGCTGCGCTGCGTGTTCGACCTCGGCGCACTCGGCGAGCGGACGATCTCGCTCGACTGCGACGTGCTCCAGGCCGACGGCGGCACGCGCACGGCCGCGATCACCGGTGCCTTCGTCGCCGCGCACGACGCCGTCACCTGGCTGCTCGCGCAGGGACGGATCGCGCGATC
>NZ_JANODC010000387.1:0-3206 GCF_031412495.1 Rhizobacter sp.
CCTTGTAGAACGGCACGTTCGAGTCGCCGTTGATGGTCGAGATCACCGCGGTCTTGCCGCCGGCCGAGAACTTCTTGACGTCGGCGACGATGGTCTGGTAGTCGCTGTGGCCGAACGGCGTGTACTTCTCGTCGATGTCGCTGTCCTTGACGCCCTTGCTCTTCAGGAAGGCACGCAGGATCTTGTTGGTCGTGCGCGGGTAGACGTAGTCGGTACCGAGGAGCACGAAGCGCTTGGCGCCGCCGCCGTCCTTGCTCATCAGGTACTCGACCGCCGGGATCGCCTGCTGGTTCGGCGCCGCGCCGGTGTAGAAGACGTTCTTCGAAAGCTCCTCGCCCTCATACTGGACCGGGTAGAAGAGCAGGCCGTTCAGCTCCTCGACCACCGGCAGCACCGACTTGCGCGACACGCTGGTCCAGCAGCCGAACATCACCGCGACCTTGTCCTGGCTGATCAGCTGCTTGGCCTTCTCGGCGAACAGCGGCCAGTTAGACGCCGGGTCGACGACGACCGGCTCGAGCTTCTTGCCGAGCACGCCGCCCTTGGCGTTGATCTCGTCGATGGCCATCAGGGCGACGTCCTTGAGCACCGTCTCCGAGATCGCCATCGTTCCGGACAGCGAGTGCAGGATGCCGACCTTGATGGTGTTCTGCGCGAACGCAGGCAGCGAGAGCAGGCCCGATGCGGCCAGGGCGGCGCAGGCGGCCTTGATTGCGAACCGACGTTTCATGTGAGGAACCTCCGTGTGATCAGAATGGGGACAGCGAAACCAGACCGGAGGCGCTGTTTGCAAGGCCTGTGCCACTGTTCATGAGGGGGCGATGCGCACGCGCGGTGGCGCGGCGCGGTGCCGAAGACGCGCTGGCCGCGATGCCGCACCAGCCTGGGCAGGTCGTCGCACCAAGTTGGCGGGGGCACGCACCCGAAGCCCTGCGCACCCGGCGGCCGCCTTCGCTTCGATGCTGCGCGCGGTGAACCTGTCCGCGATGCAGGCGTTCTGGCTCGCCTGTGTTCTCGCCGGCCCGCCCGTCGCCTGGGCGGTGGCCGCGGCGGGGTTCCCGATGCCGGTGAACGATCCGCTGCGTGACCTGGTCGCGATCGCCGCCTGGTCGGTTGCCGAGGAGATCGTCTTTCGCGGCGGCCTGCAGCCGCTTCTCGCGCGCTGGTTCGGCGCCCGGGGTCGGTCGTGGCCGATCACGCCGGCGAACGTCGCGACGAGCGTCGTCTTCGCTGCCTTGCACGCCTGGCGGCACGGCGCCGCGGTCGCACTGGGCGTCTTTCCGGCCTCGCTGCTCTATGGCGTCGCGCGGGAGCGCACCGGCCGCATTGCGCCGGCGGCGCTGCTGCACGTCTGGTTCAACGTGCTGCTGTACGCGGCCTCATGGCATCTGGCCCGCACCTGAGCCCGGCGGCGCCGGACGCGTGTCGGTGTCCGGCTGCCAGTAGACCTGGCCCGCCTCCTCCACCGCGCCGATGTGCACGAGCCTGCCCTGCCCGCACGGGCCGCCGGCGCAGCGGCCGTTGCGCGGGTCGTAGGCGGCGCCGTGGATCGAGCAGAGGATGAACTCGCGGCCGCTGTCGAGGAACACGCCCGGCTGCCAGTCGAGCTCGGTGGGGACGTGCACGCAGCGGTTCAGGTAGACCACGACTCGCCCCTCGAAGCGCAAGGCGAAGGCGCGCGCCGGCTGGCGGAAATGGCTGACGTCGAAGACGATGGCCCGGCCCTTTTCCTCGAGCTGTTCCGAGGCGCACAGGTGCTGGCGCGGGAGCTCCGGCGGGCGCGGGAGCGGGCCCGGCCCGGGGCGACGAGGTGCGGGCGGGACCGGCGCGTCGCTGCCGTCTTCAGCCATGGCGGACGAGCCAGTCGTGCAGGTCGGCCGTCGAGTGCGCGACGTGCAGCGGCCGGTGACCGGCGAACTCGGCGTGCGCGTGCGCGCCGAAGCTCACCGCGACGCTGGCGCAGCCGGCGTTGGCAGCAAGCTGGAGATCGTGCGTCGTGTCGCCCACCATGAGGGTGCGTCCGGGATCGACACCGAGCTCACCCATGAGCTCGGTCAGCATCAGCGGGTCGGGCTTGCCGCGCGTCTCGTCGGCGGTGCGGGTGGCGTCGAAGAAGCCGCTCAGGGGCGAGTCGCGCAGGACGTCGTCGAGGCCGCGCCGCGTCTTGCCGGTAGCGACGCCGAGCCAGTGGTTGCGCGCCTTCAGCGCCTGAAGCATCTCGACCGTTCCCTCGAACAGCACGACCTGATCGAGGCTGGTCAGGTAGTGGTGCCGATAGCGCTCGGCGAGCTCGCGGTGGCGCTCGCGCGGCAAGGTCGGCGCCGCGTGCTGCAAGGCGTCGGCCAGGCCCAGGCCGATGACGTAGCTGGCGTCGCGGTCGCTCGGCACGGCCGTCCCGACGTCGGCGCAGGCGGCCTGGATGCAGCGGGCGATGAGCTGGGTCGAGTCGAACAGCGTCCCGTCCCAGTCGAAGACGATCAGGTCGAAGCGTCGGGCGAAAGTCGTGCTCATCGCCGCAGCGTCCTCGGCAGCGCCTCGAGCAGCCGGCTGCATGCGTCCGGCAAGGGTTCCTCGATCTCGGTCGTCTCGCCGCTCGCCGGGTGGTCGATGCGGAGCCGCCGATCGTGCAGGAACATCCGGTCGAAACGCGTCCCCGGCACGCCGAGGCCGCGCGCCAGGTCCTTGTTGAGCGCGAAATCGCCGTACTTGGGGTCGCCGACGACGACGTGCCCGGCGTCGGCAAGGTGGACGCGGATCTGGTGCGTGCGCCCGGTCTTGATCGTGACGTCGAGCAGCGTGAACTCCGCGAAGCGATCGGCGACCTTGACCAGCGTGATCGAGCGCCGCCCCTCGTCCGCGCCGGCCTCGACGGTGCGGACGCGGCGCGTCCCTTCGGCGTCGACGTATTTGTGAAGGGCGACGTCGATCACCTTCAACGATTCCGGCCAGGCGCCGGCGACCAGCGCGGCGTAGGTCTTGCCGATCGCGCGCTCGGGGCTGCGCGAGCGCAAGTCGTTCTGCAGGGCGACGAGCGCCGGCCGCTTCTTGGCGATGAGGAGCAGGCCCGAGGTTTCCTTGTCGAGCCGGTGCACCAGTTCGAGAAAGGCGGCCTCCGGGCGGGCCCGGCGCAGCTGCTCGATCACCCCGAAGCTCTCGCCGCTGCCGCCGTGCACCGCCACGCCGGCCGGCTTGTCGATGGCCAGCAG
>NZ_JANODC010000388.1:0-4198 GCF_031412495.1 Rhizobacter sp.
CCACGCTGCCGCCGAAGGTGGCCGCAAGGTCGCGTCCGGCACCAAGAAGGCCACCCGCAAGGCCAAGGCAGCTGCGAAGTCGGCCTCGGCCGCCGGCTGAGCCCCAGGCGGGCGCCGGGCGTCAGCCCAGTGCCCGCCTCAGTTCCGCCGCGCACAGGGTGACCGCGGCGTCGGCTTCGTCGATGACCTTGGCCATCGTGATGAAGCCGTGGATCTGACGCTCGAAGCAGACGTAGGTCGCCCGGTTTCCGGCGGCCACCAGCGCATCGGCGTATTCGAGCCCTTCGTCGCGCAGCGGGTCGTAGCCGGCGGTCAGCACCAGCGCCGGCGGCAGCCGCGACAGGTCGGGGTGCAGCAGGGGTGACGCGCGCCAGTCGAGGTCGTGCCTCGGGTCGTCGATGTAGTTGTCGTGGTAGTACGCGATCGTCTCGCGGGTGAGCAGGTAGCCTTCCCCGTTCGAGGTGTGCGACGCGTGGCCGCGGCGCTGGTCCGTCGCCGGGTAGATCAGCAGTTGCCACGCGATCGGCAGGTCGCCGGCGTCCCGGGCCATGATGGCGACGACGGCGGCGAGGTTGCCGCCAGCGCTGTCGCCGCCGATGGCGAGCCGGGCCCAGTCGAGGCCGAGCGACGCTGCATGCCGTCGCACCCAGTACGTCGCGGCCAGGCAATCCTCGGCCGCGGCGGGAAAGCGGTCTTCCGGGCCCATCCGGTAGTCGACCGCCACCACCGCGCTTTGCGAGGCGTTGGCCAGCTCACGGCACAGCACGTCGTGGGTGTCGAGGTCGCCGATGGTCCAGCCGCCGCCGTGGAAGTAGACGAGCACCGGAGATGCAGCGCTCGCATCGCTGCGCGTCCCCGCCGGGGCTCGCGGCCGGTACAGGCGCAGCGGGATCGCTCCGTGCGGGCCGTCCGCCTGCAGCTCGCGCACCTCGGCCACGTCCGGTGCCGGCGGCTGCGTCAGGGCCCGCCGCTCGCGGTAGAAGGCGCGCGCCTGCACCGGCGTCAGCGTGTGCATCGGCGGCAGGCCGCGTTCGGCGATGAGGTCGATGAGGGCCCGGGCTTGCGGATGCAGCATGACGTTCCTGTGCGGTGGGGGCGCGGCGAGGGCCGCCGCCCATGATGCCTACAGCTGGCGCGAGCGGGCCAGCGGCGGGTTGCGGGCGAAGTAGCGCTGGATGCCGGTGCCGAGCGCCTCGACCAGCTGCATGCGGTAGGCCGGGTCGCGCAGCTTCGCCTCTTCCCCCGGGTTGGAGATGAAGGCCGACTCGACCAGGATCGACGGGATGTCGGGCGCCTTCAGCACCGCGAAGCCGGCCTGCTCGACGCGCGGCTTGTGCAGCCTGCCCACCTTGCCGATCTGGCCGAGGACCTCGCCGCCGAGCTTCAGGCTGTCCTTGATCTGGGCCGCCGTGCTCATGTCGAGCAGCGTGCGCAGGACCGTGCTGTCGCGGGCATGGACGTTGACGCCGCCGACCAGGTCGGCCGCGTTCTCGCGATTGGCCATCCAGCGCGCGGCCGTGCTGCTGGCGCCGCCTTCGCTCAGCGCGAACACCGAGGCGCCGCGCGCCTCCGGGTTGAGGAAGGCGTCGGCGTGGATCGACACGAACAGGTCGGCCTGCACCCGCCGCGCCTTCTTGACGCGCTCGTGCAGCGGCACGAAGTAGTCGGCGTCGCGGGTCAGCATGGCACGCATGTTCGGCATCGCGTTGATGCGGTCGCGCAGCAGCATGGCGATGGCCAGCACGACGTCCTTCTCGCGCAGGCCGGTGGGGCCGATCGCGCCCGGGTCCTCGCCGCCGTGCCCCGGGTCGAGGGCGACCACGACCAGGCGGTCGATCCGGCTCTGCCGGGTCAGCGGCGGCAGCCCGGCGGCCGGGTCGCGGGCCATCGCGGCCGCCTCGCCCGATGCCGCTGCGCCGAGGCCCGGCCCCGGCGCAGCGGGCGGCGTCAGCGCTCCACCGGCGAGGACGGGCGCCGAGGCGCCGGCCGCACCCATGCGGCCGATGAACTCTCCGAGCGCGTCCTGCACCGACCTGGCGGCCTGCTCCTCGGCGCGCTCCTTGTCGCGGATCAGCTCGAGCAGCGGATCGCGCTCATGGGTCGGGTGCAGGTCGAAGACGAGACGGTGCTGGTAGGCGGCGACGGGCGCGAGGGCAAACAGCTGCGGCGCGGTGGCCTGCTTGAGGTCGATGACGAGGCGGACCACGCGCGCTGCGCGCTGCCCGACGCGCACGCCGGCGATGTAGGGATCGTCGGAGCGGACCTTGCCGACGAGCTCGCGCAGCTGTGCGTTCAGCTCGAGGCCGTCGACGTCGATGACGAGGCGGTCGGGCCCGGAGGCGAGGAAATGGCGCGCGGCGAGGGCGGTATCGGACTCGATCGTGACGCGGGTGTACGCGTCGGCCGGCCAGACCCGCACCGCCAGGATCGACGCGCCCCAGGCGATCTCGCGCGCGCCCAGCAGGAGGGCCAAGGCACCCATCCGACGCAAGGCGGTGCGGCGCGAGCTCATTGCACGGACCTCCGCGCGCCGCGCTCCGGTCTGGCCTTCGGGACGGCCGTGCGGCTCATGAGAGGAGTTCCCGGCCGCGCTCGCTGAGCGCCTCGAAGCGGGCGTCGCGCATCTCGTGGCCGCCTTCCGCCCCGGCCGGGCGCGGTGCGATCGTGATGCGCAGGTCGCAGGCCGGCAGCAGCCCCTCGGCCTTCTCGGGCCACTCGACGAGCTTGAGGCCGGGCCGCGCGAAGACATCGCGAAAGCCGGCGTCTTCCCACTCCTGAGGATCGTCGAAGCGGTAGAAGTCGAAGTGCGCGATGCCGAAGCCGCCGTGCGCCGGCGCGGCCCGGTAGGGCTCCATGAGCGCGTAGGTCGGGCTCTTGATCGCGCCGTCGATGCCGAGGCCGTGCAGCAGGTGGCGGACGAAGGTGGTCTTGCCGGCACCAAGCGGCCCGTGCAGCTCGACGAAGGCGTCGGCGAGCGCCTGCCGGCCGGCGAGGGCGTGGCCACTCGCAGCGCAATCGGCTTCCGTGGCCCAGGGGCTCAGCCGCGTTTCTAGAATCGTCGACACCGGATGGATTCGCCTCTTCCCTTCGACGGCCCCGCCGTCCTTGCGCCGCCCTTCGATGGCAGCGCCGTCGTCGAGCACCTGCGCGAATGGGGACGCACGCTCGGATTTTCCCAGATCGGCGTCGCCGGCATCGACATGGCTTCGGCCGAGCCCCGCTTCGCCTCCTGGCTGGACAACGGTTTCCATGGCGACATGGTGTACCTGGCGGCGCACGGCAACAAGCGTTCGCGCCCGGCCGAGCTGGTGCCCGGCACCGTCAGCGTCATCACTGCCCGCCTCGACTACCTGCCGGCCGCGACGCCGGACGGCTGGCGCGCCATCGAGTGGCAGCGCCTCGCCGATCCGGCGCAGGCGACGGTCTCGCTCTACGCCCGGGGCCGCGACTACCACAAGGTCCTGCGCCAGCGACTGGGCGCGCTGGCCGGGCGGCTTGCCGAGGCCATCGGGCCGTTCGGGCACCGCGTCTTCACCGACTCGGCGCCGGTGCTCGAGGTCGAACTGGCGGCGCGCAGCGGCATCGGCTGGCGCGGCAAGCACACGCTCGTTCTCGACCGCGACGCAGGATCGATGTTCTTCCTCGGCGAGATCTACGTCGACGTGCACCTGCAGGAGACGGCGCCGGTCGACGCGCACTGCGGCAGCTGCAGCGCCTGCATCGACGTCTGCCCGACCCAGGCCATCGTGGCGCCCTACGAGCTCGATGCCCGCCGGTGCATCTCGTACCTGACCATCGAGGCGAAGGGGCCGATCCCGGTCGAGTTCCGCGCCGCCGTGGGCAACCGGATCTACGGCTGCGACGACTGCCAGCTCGTCTGCCCCTGGAACAAGTACGCGCGGACCAGTCCCCTGCCGGACTTCGACGCTCGCGCTGCCTTCGCCGCGCCGACGTTGCTCGAGCTCTGGGCGTGGGACGAGGCCGAGTTCCTGCAACGCACCGAAGGCAGCGCGATCCGCCGCATCGGCCACGAGCGCTGGCAGCGCAACATCGCCGTGGCGCTCGGCAACGCCCTGCGCGCGGCAGGCGACGAAGCAACGATCGCCGCGCTGCGGAGCCGCCGCGAGGTGGCCACGCCGCTGGTCCGCGAGCACATCGACTGGGCCCTGGCCCAGGCGCCGGAACCGGTCGGTGCGGA
>NZ_JANODC010000389.1:0-1512 GCF_031412495.1 Rhizobacter sp.
GCGCGGCGGCGGCGGCGTCGTCGAGCAGCGCCGTCGACGGGCCGGAGAAGGTGGAGAGCACGGTGCCGATGCTCTCGGCGGCCGATGCGGGAACGGAGGTCTTGTTCGCCCGGGCGGGCACGGTGAAAGTCTTGCTCTTGCGAGTGGCCATGAAGCTCCTGCGGGGAAGTGCGTGAAGAGGCGGCGCCTCGTGTCGAGCGCTCGAAGTGGGATCGTCGCGGTGCGGCAGCGCGCGCCGCGTGGGACGCCGGACGTTCGCGCTGTAGGAGATCCACCGCACGCACCGGCAAGACGTACACGGGCCACGCGTCCGCGACACGGGCCGAGTGTCGGCTGGCGCTAGGGCAGCTCGATGCGGATGCGCGCCGGCGTTCGCGCCAGCCGGATCGCGTCGGCACCGCCGGCCTGCACCGTGCCATTGACGTGCACGCGCGCCGCGGCCGGCCACGGACCGCGGATCACGATGCCGCCGGGCGGCGGCGTGCGCAGCGCGGCGACGTCGATCTCGATGGCCTTGCGCCCGCCGCGCGTGACCGTCCGCCCGCGCCAGCTCAGGCGGCCGTACGGCGTGCGCAGGTCCTGCAGCGTCAGGCCCGGGCCATCGAGCCAGCGCAACGGCACGCCGGCGGCGAGGACCAGCGAGCGCTCGCCCTCGTGCTCGTACGCGAACAGGTCGAGCACCGAGCGGATGTGATCTGAGGCGACCCAGCCGTGCGGCATGTCGCCGAGGAAGCGCGGCTCGCGCGCATCGCGCAGCACGACCTCGGCCCACTGGTTCCAGCCGGCCGGGCGGCGGTCGCGGTAGAAGAAGACCATCGCCTGCAGGGCCCGCTCGCGCTGGCCGAGGCGCACGAAGGCGCCGACGTTGCGCCACTCGTAGGGCGTGTAGGCGTCCCAGGCCTTGCCGCTGTCGCGACGCTCGACGAAGTCGCGCCAGTAGCGGTCGAAGGTGTTGCGCACCAGCGCCTCCGGCAGGGTGCCGAGCAGGCCGCCCGGGCTGAGCGCGACGGTGCTCGAGGTCGGGTCGACGTCGCCGCGGTCGGCGGCGCCCGGCAGCACGTCGAGGCCGTGCAGCTTCGTGCTCGCCGCGAGCGACGCGAGCAGGTCGGCGAGGAACTCGTCGCCCTGCGCGGCGATGCGGGCGGCGTCGTCGGCGAGGCCGAGGCCGCGGGCCAGCGTCACGGCGCTGCGGTAGCCGGTCGCGGCCCAGAAGTCGTCCCAGTACGAGTAGGCCGGCTTGTCGGAGTAGCCCTCGTGGCTGATCGACGGCGGCATCAGGCCGAAGTAGGCGCGGCGCTCGGGCGCGAGGTTGGCCGCCGTGCGCTCGCTCGCGCGCAGCACCTCCATGTGCGCGACGGCGTGGCGCACGTGCGGCCACAGCGCGCGCACGGTCGCTTCGTCGTGCGTGATGTGCCAGAGGTCGGCGACGGCGAACGCGAACTCGCCGTCGCTGTCGTTCTCGGGCACCGGGTCGGCGCCGCGCGCGGTGGCGCAGCACGGCACCTTGCCGTT
>NZ_JANODC010000390.1:0-13601 GCF_031412495.1 Rhizobacter sp.
TGCTGCAAAGCCCCTGGCTGCTCGGCGCGAGCGGGTTCATGCTGTTCGTCGAGTTCTTCGCCGACAAGATCCCCGGTCTCGACACGGTCTGGGACGCGGTCCACACCCTGATCCGCATTCCCGCCGGCGCCGCCCTGGCGGGGGCGGTGTTCGGCGTCGACCCGGCCGAAAGGGCGACGGCCGCGGCCCTGCTCGGCGGCTCGCTGGCCGCGACCAGCCACCTCGCCAAGGCGACGACGCGGGCGGCGGCGAACACGTCGCCTGAGCCGTTCTCGAACATCGGCCTGTCGCTGCTCGGCGACGCGGTCGTGCCCGGCGCGCGCTGGCTCGCCTGGGCCGACCCCGTCACGTTCATGGTCGTGCTCGCCGTCACCGTCGTGGCGATGGTCGCGACCACGTGGCTGCTGTGGCGTTTCGTCCGCGGCCTGTTCGCCCGGCTAGGCGGGGGATCGCGGCGGCCCCCGCCTGCCGACGGCCGCCTGGAGGTCCGACGATGAGTTCCCTGCCGCAACGCGTCACTTTGGTCGACGTCGGCCCGCGCGACGGCCTGCAGAACGAGAAGGAACCGGTCGATGCGGCGATCAAGATCGAGCTCGTGCACCGGCTGCAGGCGGCCGGGCTGAAGGAGGTCGAGGTGACCAGCTTCGTCAGCCCGAAGTGGGTGCCGCAGATGGCCGACAACGCCGCCGTGATGGCCGGCATCGAGCGCCGCGCCGGCGTCCGCTACTCGGTGCTCACGCCCAACATGAAGGGGCTCGACGCGGCCCTGTCGGCGCCGCGCGCGCACTGGCCGGACGAGGTCGTCGTCTTCGCCGCCGCCAGCGAGGCGTTCAGCCAGCGCAACATCAACTGCTCGATCGCCGAGAGCGTCGAGCGCTTCCGGCCGGTCGTCGCGGCGGCCAGGTCGCATGGCATCAAAGTGCGCTGCGCCGTCTCGGTGGCGCTCGGCTGCCCGTACCAGGGCGAGGTCAGCGCCGACGAGGTCGAGCTCGTCGTCCGCCTCATGAAGGAGATCGGCGTCGAGCACTGCGGCATCGCCGACACCATCGGCACAGGCACGCCCAAGAAGGTGCAGGCGGCCCTGGAGCGGGCGCTGCGCCACTTCCCGATCGAGGCGGTCAGCGGCCATTTCCACGACACCTATGCGCAGGGCGTGAGCAACGTCTACGCCGCGCTCGAGGTCGGTATCTCGACCTTCGACGCCAGCATCGCCGGCCTCGGCGGCTGCCCCTACGCCAAGGGCGCCACCGGCAACGTTGCCACCGAGGACGTGCTGTTCCTGCTCGACGGCCTCGGCATCGAGACGGGCGTCTCGATGGACGGGCTGGTCGACGCCGCCGCCTTCATCTCCGGCGTACTCGGCAGGAAGCCGGTGTCGCGGTCGGCGAACGCGTTGCTGGCGAAGCGGGTGAAGGCGTAGCGAGAACGGGCGCGGGCTCACGACTTTGCCGGACCGGGGAACACCCTGAGGTGCCGAGCCGCGGCCTGTTGCGTAATACGCGTCCCATCCCTGTCCGAAGGAGTCCGTCCGTGCACCATTCCCGAGCCCTCGTCCTTGCCGCCGCGGCAGCCGCGTTGCTGGCCGCATGCGCCACGCCGTCGTCGACCGGACCGATGAGCTTCTTCGTCACCAGCGCGGGCATGGGCAAGGGTGCCGACCTCGGCGGCCTGGCCGGCGCCGACGCGCACTGCCAGAAGCTCGCCGCGGCGGCGGGCGCGGGTGGCAGGACCTGGCGCGCCTACCTCAGCACGCCACCCACCTTCCCGACAGCGACGGCGCCTGCCGTCGCTGCCGTCCATGCTCGCGACCGCATCGGCAAGGGACCCTGGCACAACGCCAAGGGGGAGCTGATCGCGCGCGACCTGAGCCATCTGCACAACGGCAACAACATCAACAAGGCGACGGCCCTCGACGAGCGCGGCAACGGGGTAAGAGGTCGCACCGACACGCCGAACGAGCACGACATCCTCACCGGAACGCGCGCCGACGGCACGGCTTTCGCGCCGCAGACCGACACCACCTGCGGCAGCTGGACCAAGAGCGGCGGCGAAGGCTCGGCCGTCGTTGGCCACCATGACCGCGTCGGTCCGACGGCCGACAACTGGTCGACCTCCTGGAACTTCTCGCACCAGTCGGCCGGCTGCAGCCAGGAGGCGCTGGTGCGCACCGGCGGCGTGGGCCGGCTCTACTGCTTCGCCGGCAACTGACGGGGGCGGTTCATCCGGAGCGTGCGATCCACTCGACGACGGCGTCGAGCGCCGGCCGGCCCTTTGCCGCCTCGGCGTCGCTGACGATCAGCGTCACCGCATAGACCTTGCCGCTCTGCGCCCGAACGTAGCCGGCGAGGGCCCGGGTGTCCGAGAGCGTGCCCGTCTTCAGGAAGGCGCGGCCGCGCGTCGCGTCGCCGCTCAGGCGGTGCACCAGCGTGCCGTCGGCACCGGCGATGGGCAGCGAATCGACCAGGCTCTGCCCGTGCGGGCCTTGCCAGGCCCGGCGCAGCAGCTCGACCAGCGCGCGCGGCTTGCCTCGCTCGGCGCGCGACTCGCCCGACCCGACGGCGACCGTGAGGTCGCCCTCGCCGAGCCCCTGCATGCGCAGCCAGCCTCGCATGCGCTCCTGCGCCGCCGCCAGCACGCCACCCCGCCGCGGCGCCGGCCCGGCATCGGCAAGCGAAAGGAGGACGCTGCGCGCCGCCTCGTTGTTGCTGGTCTTGTTCATCTCGCGCAGGACCTCGGTGACCGGCGTCGACAGCTCGCTCGACCAGCGCCCGTCGCGCTGCCGCGGCGGCGCCGCGTTGCGCTCGACGACGCGGCCGGCGAGGCTGCCGCCGGCCTCGATCCAGAGCTCGGCCACCATCCTCGGCGCGGCGATCGGCAGCGTCGGCGCGGCGCCCAGCGCCGGATCGAACCGGGCGTCGGCCGGGGAGGCCACGTGGGCGATGTCCTCGGCGGCGCATTCGGCGCTCCAGCGCCCGCGCACCCAGAGCTGCAGCGGCGGCCCCGGGCCCGTTTCGCCCGGCGTCTTCCAGCGCGCCCACGCGGCGCAGCCGCCGCCCATGAACACGTCGTTGACGACGACGACGTTGGCCGGCCGTGGCGTCACGGTGACGACGGCACGCTCGCCCCGCGACGGCCCGATGTTGACGAGCAGCTTGCCCAGGTTGTAGGTGCGCCCGTCCATCGGCGCGTCGGGGGCGCGCTCCTCCTCGGTGGCCGGCAGCTGCTTCGGATCCCGCTCGTGCAGGAGGGCGACGTCCTCGAGGACGATGTTGCCGGCGATCGACTGCAGACCCTCGTCGCGCATCTGCGCGAACCAGCGCCGCAGCTCGTTTCCGGTCAGGCCGACCGCGCCGCCGCGGACGACCAGATCGCCGGCGAGCCGCCCGGCAGCCAGCCGCCCGGTCGCATGCGCCGCCGTCTGCCAGCGGTGCTCGGGGCCGAGGAGGTCGAGGGCGGCGAGCGAGGTCACCAGCTTGGTCGTCGACGCGAGCAGGAACGGGCGCTCGGCGTTGAGCGCGAGCAGCGGCGGCGTGTCGGCGATCTCGACCGAGCGCACGTGCAGACCGAAGCTCGATTCGGGCAGACCCGAGGCGCGCAGGATGGCCGCGACGGCTGCCGGCAAGGCGCCGCCGGCCGTGCGCCCGCGTGCCGGCCGGGCCTGGGCGCTGTCGCCGCGCGCAGCGATCGCCAGCGCCGGCTCGAGGGCGAGGCACAGGCAGAGCGCGGCCGCGAGGGCACGCCGGATCGAACCGTGGCACCGCATGGCCGGCGCCTACTTCTCGACGAAGGCCCGCTCGATGACGTAGTCGCCGGCCTGGCCGATGCCGGCCGAGATGGTGAAGCCGGCGCCGTCGAGCACGGTCCGCATGTCCTTGAGCATGGCCGGCCCGCCGCAGATCATGGCCCGGTCGGTCGCCGGATCGATCTGCGGGAAGCCGATGTCCTGGCACAACTTGCCGTTGGCGATGAGCTCGGGGAGCCGCCCCTGGTTGCGGAACGGCTCGCGCGTCACGGTGGGGTAGTAGACGAGCTTCTCGCGGACCAGCTCGCCCAAGTGGTCGTGCTGCGGCAGCTCGTGCGCGATAAGGTCGGCGTAGGCGAGCTCGTCGACCTTGCGCACCCCGTGGACGAGGACGATCTTTTCGAAGCGCTCGTAGGTGTCGGGGTCGCGGATGATGCTCATGAAGGGCGCCAGGCCGGTGCCGGTGGAGAAGAGATAGAGATTGCGGCCCGGCAGCAGGTCGGTGAGCACCAGCGTTCCGGTGGGCTTCCTGCCGACGAGCACGTCGTCGCCGACCTTCAGGTGCTGCAGGCGCGACGTGAGCGGCCCGTTCGGCACCTTGATGCTGAAGAACTCGAGGTGCTCCTCCCAGTGCGGGCTGGCGATCGAGTAGGCGCGCAGCAGCGGCTTGCCCTCGACCATGATGCCGACCATCACGAAGTGCCCGCTCTCGAAGCGCAGGCTCGCGGCGCGGGTGCAGGTGAAGGTGAAGAGCGACTCGTTCCAGTGGTGGACGGTGAGGACTTTCTCGGTGTCGAAGGCGGCCATGGCGCATTGTCCGCAATTGCCGCGGCTGCCCGGGGCCGACGGCTTATGCTTGCAGGCTTCCTGGCCCGGACCCTGCAAGGGGCGCTGTCGTGATCCACCCTTTCGAGCGGCCCGACTCGCTTGCCGGCGCAACCCGGCTGCTGGCGTCGGGCCCCTGGACGGTGCTGGCCGGCGGCACCGACCTGTACCCGGCGCACGTCGGCCGGCCGCTGTCGACGCCGGTTCTCGACATCACGGCCGTCGCCGGTCTGCGCGGGATCCGCGATGAAGGCGACCGCGGCTGGACGATCGGGTCGACGACGACCTGGACCGACATCGTCCGCGCCGACCTGCCGCCGCTGTTCGATGCCCTGAAGGCCGCGGCGCGCGAGGTCGGCGGCGCGCAGATCCAGAACACCGGCACCGTCGCCGGCAACCTGTGCACCGCCTCGCCGGCGGCCGACGGCGTCCCGGCCCTGCTGGCGCTCGGCGCCATCGTCGTGCTGCAGAGCGCACAGGCCCAGCGCGAGCTGCCGCTCGACGCCTTCGTGCTCGGCAACCGCCGCACCGCGCGCGCCGCCGACGAGCTGGTCACGGCCGTCCGCATCCCGCCGCGCAGCGACCGCGCGCGCTCGGCCTTCATCAAGCTCGGCGGGCGCCGCTACCTGACGATCTCGATGACGATGGTGGCGGTGATGGTGGACACCGACGTCGATGGACGCATCGGCTGCGCCGGCGTCGTGGTCGGCAGCTGCTCGGCAGCGGCGCGCCGCCTGCCGGCGCTCGAGGCCCGCCTGCTCGGCGCGGCGGCCGACGCCGACCTCGGCGCGCTCGTGCGGTCGGAAGACCTGGCGCCCCTGACGCCGATCGACGACCTGCGCGCCAGCGCCGCCTACCGGCTCGACGCGACCGCGACCTTGCTGCAACGGGCGCTGCGGATGCCTCGCGCCGGAGTGCCGCCGTGACCGCGCGCGACCTTCCCGCCGCGCAGCTCGTCCGCTTCAGCGTCAACGCCGTGCCGCGCGAGCTCGCGGGCGCGCCGTCGCGGCGGCTCTCCGACGCCCTGCGCGACGAGCTCGGCCTCACCGGCACCAAGATCGGCTGCCATGCCGGCGACTGCGGCGCCTGCACGGTGCTGCTCGACGGCGAGCAGGTCTGCGCGTGCATCGTCGCCGTCGGCCAGTGCGCCGGCCGCTCGGTCGTCACCGTCGAGGGGCTGGCCGGTCCGTCCGGTGCCCTGTCGACGCTGCAGCGCGCCTTCGTTGCGCACGGCGCCGCGCAATGCGGCATCTGCACCCCCGGGATGCTGATGAGCGCCGAGGCGCTGTTGCGGCGCAACCCCCGCCCGAGCGAAGCCGAGGTGCAGGACGCGCTCGCCGGCGTGCTCTGCCGCTGCACCGGCTACCGCAAGATCGTCGAGGCGGTGCTCGCGGTCGCAGCCGGAGCGGTCGTCGACGCGCCCGTCCCGGCGGCGGGCGCTGCCGTCGGCAGCCGGGCGGCGCGCCTCGACGCGCCCGACAAGGTGACCGGCCGCGAGCGCTTCGGCGCTGACGCCTCGCCGGCGACCGCCGGCGCGGCCGTGCTCGCCATGCGCGTGATCCGCTCGCCGCACGCGCACGCGCGCTTCACGTTCGGCGACCTCGCCGCCTGGCGCGTCCGCTGGCCCGGCGTCGTGGACGTGCTCACCGCCGCCGACGTGCCGCGCAACGCCTTCGCGATCTTCCCCGACCTGCGCGACCAGCCGGTGCTCGCCGACGGCGTCGCCCGGTTCCGCGGCGAAGCCGTGCTGGCGCTCGTCGGCGACGCCGACACGCTGGGCGCGATTCCCGCGTCCGAGCTGCCGATCGCCTATGCGCCGCTGCCGGCGCACGAGGACTGCGCGTCCGCGCTCGCCGCCGCCGAGCGCGGCGAGGCGCTGCATGCCCGATATCCCGACAACGTGCTCTGCCGCGGCCGTGTCGTCCGCGGCGACGTCGAGGCGGCGCTCGCCGAGGCGCCGTTCTGCGCCGCATCCACCTTCGACACGCGCCACGTCGAACATGCCTACATCGAGCCCGAGGCCGGTTACGCCGAGATCGTCGAGGCCGTCGACCACGCCGGAGCGCCGCTGCGCCGCATCCGCATCGTCGCCTGCACGCAGACGCCTTACATGGACCGAGACGAGGTCGCCAGCGTGCTCGCCATCGCGCCGGAGCAGGTGCACATCGTGCCGTCGGCGATCGGCGGCGGCTTCGGCGGCAAGCTCGACCTGTCGGTGCAGCCGCTGCTCGCCGTCGCCGCCTGGAAGCTCGGCCGTGCCGTGCGCCTGGTCTACGAGCGGCCGGAGTCGATGCAGTCGACCACCAAGCGACACCCGGCGACGATGCGGGCGCGCGCTGGCTGCGACGCGGCCGGCCGCCTGAGCGCCTACGACTTCGGCGGCGACTTCGACACCGGCGCCTACTCGTCGTGGGGGCCGACCGTCGCCAACCGGGTGCCGATCCACGCCAGCGGCCCGTACCGCATCCCGCACGTGCGCGCGCTGACGCGGGCGGTGCACACGAACGGCAGCGTCTGCGGCGCCTTCCGCGGCTTCGGCGTGCCGCAGTCGACGCTGCTCGGCGAGCTGCTGATCGACGAGCTCGCCGCGCGGGCCGGCATCGACGCGCTCGAATTCCGCCATCGCAACGCCCTCGTCGCCGGCGACACCACGCCGACCGGCCAGGTGCTGGCGGCGAGCGTCGGCCTGCGCGCCTGCCTCGATGCGCTCAGGCCGGCGTGGGCGGCGGCGAAAGCGGCGGCGAGAGCGTGCAACGACGGCGCGCACTTGCGTCGCGGCGCCGGCATCGCCTGCATGTGGTACGGCATCGGCAACACGGTGATCGCCAACCCGTCGACGATGCGCGGCGCGCTGCGCTGGGACGAAGCGCAGGGCGGTCACCTCTTCCTCTACAACGGCGCGCAGGAGATCGGCCAGGGCACGGCGACGATCATTCCGCAGATGTTCGCCGACGCCGTCGGCCTGCCGTTCGCCTGCGTGCAGCAGGTGATGGGCGACACCGACCTCACGGCCGACGCCGGCAAGTCGTCGGCGTCGCGGCAGACCTTCGTGTCCGGCAATGCGGCGCGCGCGGCCGGCCGCGACCTGCGCCGGCAGCTGCTGGCCCGCCTCGGCGGTCCCGCCGACGACGAAGGCACCGCGACCCTCGCCTTCGACGGCAGCAGTCTCGTCGCCGCGAACGCCGACGGCAGCGGCCGGCGCGAGCTCGACCTCCGCGCCCTCGCTGCCGAAGCCGACGGCCCCGACCTCCTTGTCGGCAGCGGCTACTTCAACCCGCCGACGGTGCCGCTCGACGCCGACGGCCAGGGCGTGCCGTACGCGACCTATGCCTTTGCGGCGCAGATCGCCGAGGTCGAGGTCGACCTCGAGCTCGGCACCGTCAGGCTGCTGCACATCCACGCCGCTCACGATGTCGGCCGGGCCATCAACCCGACCCAGGTCGAAGGCCAGATCCACGGCGGCATTGCCCAGGGCATCGGCATGGCCCTGATGGAGGAATACGTCAACGGCCGCACCGACAACCTGCACGACTACCTGATCCCGACCGTCGGCGACGTGCCGCCGATCAGCGTCTACCTGGTCGAGGACCCGGAGCCGCTCGGGCCGTGGGGCGCCAAGGGCGTCGGCGAGCCGGCGCTGGTCGCCACCGCGCCGGCGATCCTCAACGCCATCCACGCCGCCACCGGCGTGCGAATGCGCGAGGTGCCGGTGACGCCGAGCCGCCTGCGTGCGGAGATCCTTCGCTCCGCTCAGGATGACGGTGGATGAGCAGCCGTCCTGAAGGAACTGACGGATCTGCGCCCTCCGGCGCGTTCGCCGCCCGATCCGACGGCGAGCCGGTTCAGCCGGTCGTGCTCGAGCACTCGCGCGCACCGGAGCGCATGGCGGCGGACAAGGTGCGCTGCGAGGCCTGCCCGGTGCTGTGCCAGATCAGCCCGGGCAAGCTCGGCGCCTGCGACCGCTACGGCAACGTCGACGGCGTGCTGACCCGCACCGACACGCTGCACCTCGTCGCGCGCCCGGGCGCCGACCTCGCCGCCTGGCAGTCCGGCCAGGCCGGCGGCTGGAGCGGCGAGCTGCTGGACGCCGCCGATGCGCCGGTGTTCGTCTCCGGCATCGGCTCGGGCACGACCTACCCGGACTACAAGCCGGCGCCCTTCATCGTCTCGTCGCGGCACGAGGGCGTCGACCTCGTCACCGTGGTCACCGAAGGCATCTTCAGCTACTGCAGCTTCAAGGTGAAGATCGACACCGACCGCTACCTCGGCCCGGAGCAGGCGACGGTGCGGCACCAGGGCGAGTCGGTCGGCCACGTCGGCACCATCGAGTACGGCTCGCAGTTCCTTTCCCTCGGCGGCGTGCACCACCTGACCGGCGGCTCGAAGCGGGAAGGGCGCATCGCCTGCGAGATGATGATGGCGCTCGGCAACAAGCAGCCGGTCGAGCTGCAGATCGACGGCGGCGCGTCGCTGGTCGTCGCTGCCGACCAGGCGCCGATCGTCGAAGGCGTCGAGGAGCGGCGGATGCGCGTCGGCTGCGGCTCGGCGACGATCGGCATCTTCGCGCAGCAGTGGTTCGGCCACGCCGACGAGGTGGTGGTCGTCGACGACCACATCACCGGCGGGCTGTCGGAGCACCAGGCCGGCAAGTTCCTCGACATGCCGCCGACCGGCATCCGCCTGCGCGGCCGCAAGTCGACGCCCGGGCGCTACTTCCAGGTCGCCAACCCGGGCTCGGGCTGGGGCGGCACCGACATCACCGACCCGCTCTCGATCGTCGAGGCCTGGGACCCGAAGCACGGCGCCCGCCCCGGCCTGCGCCTGCTCATGGTCTCGACAACCGGCGAGGACGCGGCCTGGTTCGTCCTCGACGAGCAGCTCGTGCCGCGTCCGGCCGAGATGCCGCTGGCGGTCGCCCGCGTCGTCGACCGCATCGGCGAGAACTGCGAGCCGTCGCTCGCCTCGGTGCTCTACGTCGCCGGCGCTGGCGGGAGCCTGCGCGCCGGCGTCACCGAGAACCCGATCGCGCTGACGCGCTCGATCAAGAACCTGCTCGTCAACGTCACCTGCGGCGGCGCGCCGGTGTACGTGTGGCCGGGCGGCGGCATCACGGTGATGGTCGACGTCGCCAGGATGCCGGCCAACAGCTTCGGCTCGGTGCCGACGCCGGCCATCGTCTCGCCGATCGAGTTCACGATGCGCGCCGACGACTACGCCGCGCTCGGCGGCCACCGCGACCGGGTCCGCCCGCTCGCCGAGGTGCTCGCCGCCGGCAGCTGGCGCCTCGTCGACGCCGAGCCGGGCGTGCCGTGGCCGCTGCGCGGCGGCGCCTGGCGACGCTGTTGGCGGGTGCAGCGCGCCGCCGCCTCGCCGACGGCCGCTGGCATTTCCAGCACGGCCCGATCGACTGCATCGTCGCCGCCGACGGCGACGCCGAGGTCGTCGCTGCCTGCGTCGAGCGCGCGTGGCGGCGCTTCGACGGGCTGCTCGACGAGCTCGTGGTCGAACTGCCCCTGCTGCGCGCCGACCTGTCGGCTGCCGGCGGGGACGCGCCGCTCCCGCGCGGCAGCGTCGCCGCCCGGATGGTCGCCGCCTGCCGCGCCTACGGCGAGGCGGGCACCTTCATCACGGCCATGGCCGCGGTGGCGGGCAGCGTCGCCGAGGAGCTGATCGCCTGCTTCCATGTCGACGGCATCGTGCGCGCCGCCGTCAACAACGGCGGCGACCTCGCCCTGCATCTCGTCGATGGCAAGTCGTACACGGTCGGCCTTTGCGCCGACCCGGCGCTCGCCCTGGCCGGCGGCCCGCTGGCGGGGAGCGTCGCCGTCGCCGCCGCATCGCCGGTGCGCGGCGTCGCGACCTCGGGCTGGCAGGGCCGCAGCTTCTCCCTCGGCATCGCCGACAGCGTCACCGTGCTCGCTCGCAGCGCGTCGGTGGCGGACGCCGCGGCGACCATCATCGGCAACGCCGTCGACGTCGACGCACCCGGCGTCGTGCGCCGACCGGCAGCGCAGGTGCGCGACGACAGCGACCTCGGCGATCGCCTGGTCACCTGCGCGGTGCCGGCGCTGTCCGCCGCGTACATCGAGCGCGCGCTGGCCGCCGGTGCGGCGGTCGCCGAGGCGGAGATCGGCGCGGGACGGATCGTCGCGGCGGCGCTTTCGCTGCAGGGCCGTTTCCGGCTGCACGAGGCATGATCGAGCTCTGCTCAACGAAAGGCTTTCGCATGCTGTACGCAGCCACCGCGACAGGTCCCGAGGTCGACGTGCGCAAGCTCGTGCTGACGGTCGAGGACGTCTGGCACGACAAAGGCCCGCGGCTCGACGCACCGCTTCGGCGCGGCAGCGTCGCCGCCGTCGTGCGCAACCCCTATGCCGGTGCCTACGTCGAGGACATCGCGCCGATGATGGAAGCGCTGAAGCCGCTCGGGCGCGAGATGGCCGTGCGCCTCGTCGACGCGCTCGGCGGCCCCGGCCGCATCGAGGCCTACGGCAAGGGCGCGCTCATCGGCCTGGCCGGCGAGCAGGAGCACGGCGCCCTCTGGCACGTGCCGGGCGGCTACGGGATGCGCGACCTCCTCGAAGGCTCGCACGCCATCGTTCCGTCGACGACGCGGATCGGGCCGGCCGGATCGAGCATCGACATCCCGATCCACCACCGCGTCGCCGCCTACGTGCGCAGCCACTTCGACACGCTCGAGGTGCGCGTCGCCGACGCGCCGCGGCCCGACGAGATGCTGCTCGTGATCGCGATGACGACCGGCCCGCGTCCGCACGCCCGCGTCGGCGGCCTGCGGGCAGACGAGATTGCGAAGTTCGACGGGCAGCGTTAGCGTGGGGCGCCGCCCGCACCCGCGTGCCCGCGGCACGACATGTGCATGAGACACGGTCAACATTCCACGGGAGCGAGCCATGACAGCGATCCAGCGTAGAACCTTCATCCATGGCGGCCTCGCCGGCGTCGGGCTCATCGCCCTGGGTGTCGGGCCGGCAGCGCGCGCGGCCGCGGTCAAGCCGAGTCCCAAGGCAGCGCTCCTCGTGGTCGACGTGCAGAACTGCTTCGTCACCGGCGGCACGCTGCCGGTGAAGGACGGCGAGCAGGTCGTGCCGGTGATCAACAAGCTGGCGGCGGCGTTCCAGAACGTGATCGTCACGCAGGACTGGCACACCCCCAGCCACGCCTCGTTCGCCTCGACCCACGCCGGCAAGAAGCCGTTCGAGTCGACCAAGCTCGCCTACGGCAACCAGGTGCTGTGGCCCGACCACTGCGTCCAGGGCACGGCCGACGCCGCCCTGCACAAGGACCTGGCCCTGCCGAGGGCGCAGCTCATCATCAGGAAGGGCTGGCACCAGGGCACCGACAGCTACTCCGCGTTCACCGAGGCCGACGGCAAGACCTCGACCGGCCTGGCCGCGTACCTCAAGGCGCACGGCGTCAACGAGGTCTACGTCTGCGGCCTGGCCACCGACTTCTGCGTCGCCTGGACCGCGCTCGACGCGCGCAAGGCCGGGTTCAAGGCCTCGGTCATCGAGGACGCGTCGCGCGGGATCGACCTGAACGGCTCGCTCAAGGCGGCCTGGGCGCAGATGGCCAAGGCAGGCGTCAAGCGCATCCAGTCGGGCGACATCGCGGTTTGAGCGCGCCGACGTTCAGTGCCTCAGGCGGCGTTGCGACGCGCCGCCCAGTACGTCGCGCCTTCCGGGCCATAGCGTTCGGTGTGCGGCACGGAGGCGGCGAGCTCGAACCGGTCGCCGGGCAGCAGGTGCTTCGTACCGCCCGGCTCGATGAGCCACATCTCGCCTGCGACGACGAGCGCCTTGACGGCGAACGGGTGCTCGTGCTCGGCGGTCGTCACGCCGGGGTTCCAGGTCCTCTCGAGCACCTCGTCGTACCCTTCGCCGTGGGCGGCGGCTTCGAACTCCGTGAAGGAAGGTTGGTCCATGTCGATTCCTTGAAATGAACCGTGATCTTGCCACCACCCCGCTTTTCGCATCTTCCGACCCAGGAGCTTCCATGCTGAAACCCATCGCTCTCATCGCGTCCGTCGGCGTTTTCCTGCTGGCGTCGGGGGCAAGCGCCCAGGACACCATCAAGATCGGCGAGATCAACAGCTACAAGGCGCAGCCCGCCTTCCTCGACCCGTACAAGAAGGGCTGGGAGCTGGCGGTCGAGGAAGTCAACGCCGCCGGCGGCGTGCTCGGCAAGAAGCTGCAGGTGATCTCGCGCGACGACAACGGCAGCCCCGGCGACGCCGTCCGCGTCGCCGAGGAGCTGGTCTCGCGCGAGGGCGTGGCCCTCATCGCCGGGACCTTCCTTTCCAACACCGGCCTGGCCGTCACCGACTTCGCCAAGCAAAAGAAGTTCTTCTTCCTGGCCGCCGAGCCGCTGTCCGACAAGATCGTCTGGCAAAGCGGCAACCGCTACACCTTCCGCCTGCGTCCTTCCACCTACATGCAGGTGGCGATGCTGGTGCCGGAAGCGGTCAAGATGAAGAAGAAGCGCTGGGCCGTGGTCTACCCCAACTATGAGTACGGCCAGTCGTCGGTGGCGACCTTCAAGAAGCTGATGAAGGAACAGCAGCCCGACGTCGAGTTCGTCGGCGAGCAGGCGCCGGCGCTGGGCAAGATCGACGCCGGCGCGGTGACGCAGGCGCTGGTGGACGCCAAGCCGGACGGCATCTTCAACGCGCTGTTCGCCGCCGACCTTGCCAAGTTCGTTCGCGAAGGCAGCACCCGCGGCCTGTTCAAGGACCGCGCCGTCGTCAGCCTGCTGTCCGGCGAACCCGAGTACCTGGACCCGCTGAAGGATGAAGCGCCTACCGGCTGGCTAGTCACCGGCTACCCCTGGCAGACTATCGCCACGCCCGAGCACAAGACCTTCCTGGACACCTACCAGAAGAAGTACGGCACGTATCCGCGCCTGGGCTCGGTGGTCGGCTACTCCGCAGTCATGTCGATGGCGGCCGGCATCAAGAAGGCCAACAGCACCGACAGCGAAAAGCTGGCTGACGCCTTCAAGGGACTGGAAGTCGACA
>NZ_JANODC010000391.1:0-1859 GCF_031412495.1 Rhizobacter sp.
CCCGCGCCCGCGCCCGTGTCCTGCTCGCCAAAGCCGAACGCCGGCGGCGACCACCCCGGGCCAAAGGGCGATGACGGCTGGGCCTTGCCAAGGCCCTGCGCCCACGCCTCCATCATCATCTGCTGCGCGCGGCCCATCACCAGCGTCCAATGCTGCCAGTCTTCGAGCGTCGGCATGGCGGGTGCGGCGGGAGGGCTGTCGTCGGTCATGGGTCCCATATAGCCGTCATTGCGAGCGGAGCGAAGCAATCCATCTTCCCGGCACTGGATTGCTTCGTCGCTTCGCTCCTCGCAATGACGAAAAATAATGATCACCCCCGCCCTCCCCGATGCGCTCGCCTTGCTCGACTATTTCGGCATTGCTGTCTTCGCCGTCTCGGGCGCCTTGCTCGCCGCCGAAAAGCGCCAGACGCTCGTCACCTTCATCTTCTTCGCGGTCGTCACCGGGATCGGCGGCGGCACGTTGCGCGATCTGCTGATCGGCGCGCCGGTGTTCTGGGTGCACAATAATGCGACGCTGCTCATATGCATCGCCGCCGGAATCCTCGTCTGGGCGCTGAGCCATCGCCGCTTCGCCGGGCGCGCCTTGCTCTGGTTCGACGCCGCCGGGCTCGCGGCTTACTCAACCTATGGCGCGGCCAAGGCGCTGAGCTATGGCGTCGCGCCGGTCCCCGCGTTCGGCATGGGCGTGCTCACCGCCTGCGCCGGCGGGATCCTGCGCGACCTGCTCGCGGGCGAGCCTTCGGTGCTGATGCGCCCCGAACTCTATGTCACCGCCGCCGCGCTCGCCGCCGGCCTGTTCGTCGCGCTCGCGCTCGCCGGCATCGGCCTGCCCGTCGCCACGCTGATCGCCGCGCTCGCCGGCTTCGGCCTGCGCGGCATGGCGATCGGCCGCGGCTGGTCATTGCCCGCCTATCGCGATTAATGGCGCCGCTTATGGATTCCGATTTCTACCGCATCCGCCGCCTGCCGCCTTATGTCTTCGCCGAGGTCAATGCGATGAAGGCCGCCGCCCGCGCGCGCGGCGAAGATGTCGTCGATCTCGGCATGGGCAATCCCGACGGCGCGCCGCCGCCGCACGTCATCGCCAAGCTCGCCGAAGTCGCCGCCAAGCCGACCGCACACCGTTATTCCGCAAGCCGCGGCATCCCCGGGCTGCGCAAGGCGCAGGCGGCTTATTATCAGCGCCGCTTCGCCGTCGCGCTCGACCCCGACAAGGAGGTCATCGTCACGCTCGGCTCGAAGGAGGGCCTCGCCAACCTCGCGCAGGCGATCACTGCGCCGGGCGACGTCGTCCTCGCGCCCAATCCGAGCTACCCGATCCACACCTTCGGCTTCATCATCGCCGGCGCCGCGATCCGCTCGATACCCGCCGCCCCGGGCGAGGATTTCTTCGAGCGACTGCGCCTCGCGATGCGCTACACCGTGCCCCGGCCCAAGGTGCTGGTCGTCGGCTATCCTTCCAACCCCACCGCTTATGTCGCCGACCTGCCCTTCTACGAGCGGCTGATCGCCTTCGCGCGCGAGCATGAATTGATCGTCATCTCCGATCTCGCCTACGCGGAGATTTATTTCGGCGACACGCCCACCCCCTCGATCCTCCAAGTCGACGGCGCCAAGGAGGTCGCGGTCGAGTTCACGTCGATGTCCAAGACCTATTCGATGGCCGGCTGGCGGATGGGCTTCGCGGTCGGCAACGCCCGCCTGATCGAGGCGCTGGCGCGGGTCAAATCCTACCTCGATTATGGGGCGTTCACGCCGATCCAGGCCGCCGCCTGCGCCGCACTTAACGGCCCGCAGGACATCATCGACTTCAACCGCGCGCTGTACAAAAAGCGCCGCGACGTTCTGGTCGAGAGC
>NZ_JANODC010000392.1:0-2437 GCF_031412495.1 Rhizobacter sp.
CTCAGCCCGGCGGTCGAGCCGCTCGAGCCGTCGGGGAAGCGCGCCGTCGTCGGCATCCTCGGCTCGCTGCTCGGCGGTCTGCTCGTCGGGCTCGCCGCTGCCATCGGCCTCGAGATGCTGAACCGCCGCGTCCGCATGCCGCAGGACCTGCTGGTCACGGCAGGCGTTCCGGTGATCGGCGTTCTCAGGCCGGCGAACTCCAAGCAGCCGGTGTTCAGGCGTCTCCTGAACTCGCCTCCGATGCCAGGCAACCGCTTGGCGCTGGCCGGCCCGGGGATGCGCTCGTGAAGACCGATGTCTCGATGCTGGGCAGCCAGCCGCGGGCGACGCGGACCCTCGGCGCCATCCTGATCGACGGCGGCCAGCTGACCCCCGAGGATGCCGAGCGCGTCCTCCACTACCAGAAGCAGCAGAACCTCCGCTTCGGTGAAGCGGCGGTGCGCCTGGGTCTCATCAACGAAGCCGACATCCAGTACGCGCTGTCACGCCAGTTCGCCTACGCCTACCTGCGCAAGATGCCTGGCGAAGCGCGGACGGTCAGCGACGAGCTCGTCGCCGCCTACCAGCCCTTCAGCACGCGCGTCGAGCAGCTGCGCGCCATCCGCAGCCAGCTGATGCTGCGCTGGTTCGACAAGGCCGAGGAGCGGCAGGTGCTCACCGTCGTCGGTGCGCAGCGCGGCGAAGGCCGGAGCTACCTCGCCGCCAACCTGGCGATCGTCTTCTCGCAGCTCGGCGAGCGCACGCTGCTCGTCGACGGCGACCTGCGCGAGCCACGCCAGCACTTCCTGTTCTCGCTCGAGAACAAGGTCGGCTTCTCGACCCTGCTTGCCGGGCGCTTGCGCGAAGAGGCCGTAGTGCGCATCCCCGACCTCGGCGGCCTGTCGGTGCTGCCCGCCGGCCCGACGCCACCGAACCCGCTCGAGCTGATCAACCGCCTGAACTTCGACGAGTTCATGATCGGCGTGCGCGGCGCCTACGACGTCGTCATCGTCGACACCCCGGCCATGTGCCTCGGCGAGGATGCCGCGATGATCGCCGTCAAGACAGGCGCGGCGCTCGCCGTGGCCCGCTCCGGCGAGACCCGAGTGTCCGAGTTCACCGACCTCGTGCAGGGCTTGACCGACGCCGGCGTCGTCGTGGTGGGCTCGGTGCTGAACGAGGTTCCACTGAAGAAGAAGGTGAAGTGAGCAGCGTCCTTCCGGCTTCGTTTTCCCGCGGCGGGGCGGGCCTCGGCCGCCATGCCGCATGGCTGATCGCCATCGCCGGCTTCGCGGCGATGTACGTGCCGGTCTACTGGTGGGCAGCCGACACCATCTGGCAGACCGATGAGCAGGGCCACGGCGCTCTGATCCTCGCCGTGCTGCTGTGGCTGTTCTGGGGCGTGCGCGAGGAGATCGCGGCGCTCCCCGAGGCGCCTTCTCCGGTGCTCGGCTGGGCGCTGTTCGTCTTCGGCCTGCTTCTCTATTTCGTCGGCCGCGTGTCCGGCGTGCTGCTGCTTGCCGTCGCTTCGCAGCCTTTTGTCGCGGCGGGCCTCCTGCTGCTGATGAAGGGCAGGGCGGCGGTGCGCGTGGCCTGGTTTCCGCTGATCTACTTCATCTTCATGATCCCGCTGCCGGGCACGCTGGTCGACAGCATTACCGGCCCGCTAAAGCACTGGATCTCGGTGATCGTGGTCGAGTTGCTCTACAACGTCGGCTACCCGATCTCGCGCAGCGGCGTCGTTCTCACCATCGGCCAGTACCAGATGCTCGTCGCAGATGCCTGCTCCGGCCTGAACTCGATGTTCAGCCTGAGCGCGTTGGGCACCTTGTTTATGTACATCATGCGGCGCCCGAGCACCGCGCACAACGCGATCATGCTGGCCAGCATCCTGCCCATCGCCTTCATCGCGAACATGGTGCGGGTGATCGCGCTCGTGCTGATCACATATCACATGGGCGACGAAGCGGGGCAGGGCTTCCTACATGGCGCAGCGGGCATGGTGCTGATGCTGGTCGCCTTGGCACTCTTCTTCATGCTCGATACGTTGCTGGCGCGTTTGCTGCGCAAGCGCCCGGCATCAGGCGGCGAACAAAGCGCCCCTCGCGACCCTAAGCCGGCCGAGGAAGTCAGCTAGCGTTCGCGGGAGCGGCAAGCCCGCTGAGTTGTTTGCGGACATTGCCAGGCACCGAAGACATCATCTCGGCCGCGAACTTCTGCTGCGTCGCGAAAGCGCGGGCCGGGTCGCTGTCTATCGAGGAAATTCGGAACAGCATCCCATCCGGGATCTGCCCGGTCACAGCCAGTCTGATTTCGGCGATGCGCTTGTCCAATCGACTGTTGACGACCTGGTCACCGACGGTGAGCCAATAGGTCACCGGCTCGTTGCGAGTACCGAGGCTTGTCGTCAGCCTGCGCACGTCGATCTCGCCGTAGGGCGTCGATAGGGAGCCGTCTT
>NZ_JANODC010000393.1:0-2220 GCF_031412495.1 Rhizobacter sp.
GCGTCTAGGAGATCACGGCGCGGGCGCTGGCGGCGCTCGCCTGATCGGCTCAAGGAGATTCACGTGGACATCGTAGGCAAGGTTTTTCTGGTCACGGGCGGCGCGTCCGGCCTCGGCGAAGGCACGGCGCGCATGCTCGCCGAGCATGGCGGCAAGGTCGTCATCGCCGACCTCCAGGCGGAGCGTGGCGAGGCCATCGCCGCCGAGATCGGCGGCCGCTTCGTGCGTTGCGACGTGAGCCAGGAGGCAGACGGCCAGGGCGCGGTCGCCGAGGCGACGGCGCTCGGCAAGCTGGTCGGGCTCGTCAACTGCGCCGGCATCGGCCCGGCCGCCAAGACGGTCGGCAAGGAAGGCGCGCACGCGTTGGCGCTCTTCGCGAAGGTCATCAGCGTCAACCTGATCGGCAGCTTCAACATGATCCGGCTCGCCGCCGAGGCCATGAGCCGGAACGACCCGGAACCGACCGGCGAGCGCGGCGTGCTCATCTCGACCGCGAGCGTGGCCGCCTACGACGGCCAGATCGGCCAGGCCGCCTACTCGGCGTCCAAGGGCGGCATCGTCGGCATGACGCTGCCGATCGCCCGCGACCTGGCCCGCAACGGCATTCGCAACATGACGATCGCCCCGGGCATCTTCGGCACGCCGATGCTGTTCACCATGCCGGCCGAGGTCCAGCAGGCGCTGGCCGCCAGCGTGCCCTTCCCGAGCCGGCTCGGCACGCCCTCCGACTACGCCAAGCTCGTGCACCAGATCGTGGTCAACGAGATGCTCAACGGCGAAGTGATCCGCCTCGACGGCGCGATACGCCTCGCCCCCCGCTAGCCGTCAAGCGCTGCGGCGCGCGTAGAGGGCCCACAGGCGGGCCAGGTCGGCAGTGCCGTCGGTGCCCTGGACGGTCTTGAAGGTAACCTGGGCCTTGGCCTTGTCGCCAGCGACGAGCTGGCCGATGCCCAGGTGCAGCTTCGCGTCCTCGGGTCGCTTGAGGCCGCCTTTGGCGATCCCCTGCTGGATCAGCTGCACGCCCTTGGCGGCCTGGCCGGCGAAGAGGAGATCCATGCCGAGCGAGACGAGCGCCTCGCCGCTCTTTCCGGCCAGCGCCTGCCTCTCTTCCTCGGCGGCCGACGCCTTCCGTTCGGCCAGGCGCTTGTCGACCAGGTCGCGAAGCCGCTTGTGCCGGTCGGCTTGCGGCCCGGTCCCCAGAACGCCCGAGCCGAAGCCCTTGTCGACCACGTACTTGCTTTCGCTCGGCAGCTCGGCCTGCAGGGCGAGCTGGGCCATCTCCATGTAGTCGGCGGGGGCCGTCATGCTGCCGGTGGCCAGCGAGAGCCGGTAGGTGTCGAGCGAGAGCCGATCGGAAAAGCCGGGCTTGCGCTGCATCCGGCTGAGAAGGTCGACCCAGTACTCCTTCTTCGGGTAGTAGGTGACCAGCTTTTCCATGGCGAACACGTAGGCGTTGTTGTCGCCCTGCTTCGACGCCGCGTTGAGAAGCAGCTTGAGCCGGTCCTCGGCCGGGGGGCCGCCGCCCCGCTCGGCCGCCTGGACCTCGGCCGTCAGCTCCTTGGCGGCGCCCGCGAAGTCGCCGCTCAGGTACTGGCTCTGGATCAGCATGGTGCGGATGGCGCCGCTGCTGCCGCCTTCGCGGAAGTAGCGCTGGCCCCACTGCATGGCCTTGGCGTACTGCTGCTGGCGGTAGTAGCTGCCGGCGATCGATTCGATCATGCGCAGCTTGTCGGGCCCGGCGATCCGGCTCGAGCCGGCAATCGCCTCGAAGGAGCGGGCGGCGGTGTCGGCGTCTCCGGCACCCGATGCGGCGGCCAGCCGCATGCGCTCGATCAGGAAGGTCTCGTTCGCGTTGCGCGCGCCGGCCGCTTCGGCCTCGCGCACCTTGACGAGCGCCTCCTTGTAGCGGCCGCCCTTGATCATCTCCTGGGCCGCCTGCAGCGGCTTGCCGACCTCGGGGCGCAGGGCCTCCTGGGCGTGGGCCGGCGCACCCGCGCCGACGGCCGCCGCGAGGCACGCTGCCCGGGCGAGCCGGGCCAGGAGCCGGCTACTTGACGTACTGTTCATTGCCGATCATTCCGAGCTTGGTGACCCCCAGTCGCTGCGCCGATGCCAGCACGACGGCGACCGACTTGTACTCGACGAGCTTGTTGGGGCGGATGTGGACCTCCGGCTGGTCGGCCTGGGCCGCCACCTGCGACAGGCGCGACTCGAGCTGGC
>NZ_JANODC010000394.1:0-5602 GCF_031412495.1 Rhizobacter sp.
GCGGACGTCTCGCAGATGGCCGGCATCGAGGTCCTCACCGCCGCCTTCACCGCCCGCGAGCCCAAGCTCGACATCCTCGTCAACAATGCCGGCGCCGCCTGGGGCGAGCCCTTCGACACCTTTCCCGAGAGCGGCTGGGACAAGGTGGTCGACCTGAACCTGAAGTCGCCGTTCTTCCTGACGAAGGCGCTGCACGGCGCGCTGTGCGCGGCGGCGAGCGCCGAGCGGCCGGCCAAGGTGATCCAGCTCGCCTCGATCGACGGCGTGGCGGTGAACCCGCTGGAGACGTACTCGTACGCAGCCAGCAAGGCCGGTCTCGTCCACCTCACGAAGCGCATGGCGCTCCGCCTGGCGAAGGACCACATCATGGTCAGCGCCATCGCACCCGGCGCCTTCGCGTCCGACATGAACCGCGTCGCCCGCGACCACGGCGACGAGGTCGCCGCGCGCGTGCCGGCCGGCCGCGTCGGCCGCCCGGACGACATGGCCGGAGCGGCGATCTACCTGGCCTCGCGGGCCGGCGACTACGTCTGCGGCGCGACGCTGGTGGTCGACGGCGGCGCGTCGTTCGCGCGCGGCGGCTAGGTCGCCGTCACCGGTCTGGCTTCTTCAAGCTCAGGCCGTGCACCGCCAGGGCGTCCTTGATCTCGTTGATCGCCATCCGGTCGATCGCCGGCAGCTTCGTCAGGTCGTCTTCCGTCCGCTTCAGCAGCGCGCCGAGGCTGTCGACCTGCGCCGAGCTCAGGATCTCCAGGGTGGCCGGCTGGATGTTCAGGGCGGTCAGCGCCATCTCCTCGATCGCGGCCACGGCGATGGCATGCATCGCCTGCTGCCGGCCCAGATCCATGGCGAGCAGTTCCTTGGGCGCGAACCGGCTGCCCGCCCCCAGCCCGCGAACCAGGTTCAGGATCTCCTCGAGGATCGACTCGGTGGAGCGCTTCTTCAGCATCGGCGAGGTGGAGGGCTGTGCCCGGATGGCGTCGATCTGCCCCAGGAGGTCGGGCCACCACTTCCTGAACACGCCGTCCAGGACGTTCGCCGCCAGTGCCTTGTCGCCCAGGCCGGCATTGATGACCTCGACGACGTCGCGGAACTTCTTCTCCTCGAACTTGACGAGCTGGAACTGGGCGAGCGGGCCGCTGATGTCCGATGCCTCGACATCGAGCAGCAGGGGAATCACGCAGGCCGTGTCGAGCTTCTTCGCCAGGGCGCCCGCCTCGAACATCAGCCAGGGCGCCTCGAGGTTCTCGCTCGTCATGCAGATGAGGCCGACGTCGGTCGACTCGAGCTGGGCCGCGAGCGCGGGCGTCCAGTGCCTGCCGGGCTCCAGGTCCTCGTCCGAGAAGTAGGGGCGCACCGCCTGCAGCACCCCGGGCAGCCAGTTGCGCAAGGCCTCCGCCACCTGCTTGCTCTTCGGGCCCGACCAGCTGAGGAACACGTTCATCCACGACCCCTTGGGCTCGATGCCGGCGATTGAAGCACAGCGCCGGAAGTTCGCCATGCGCCGGCGCGCCCGCGCCGCCGGCTAGACTGGAAGCCCTGTTCCATGCCAGACATATACTTGCAATCTGTCTGCCGATGAACTACGCTCGGCCATCCTGATCCTTCGATGGCCCTGCCGGCGCGCGCCGGCGGTCGCACCCGATGAGCGCTCTTCTCAAGTCCACGCCTTCCCGCCACGTCGACCTCGGCTCGCCCGAGGCCGCCGGCGCGGCCCTGCGCACCTTCTTCCGCCTCGCCGACGCCTGGGGCCTGTCGATCCACGAGCAGACGGTGCTGCTCGGCGCCGCCCGCACCACGCTCTACCAGTGGAAGCAGGGCAAGGCGGGCCCGCTCGACCGTCATTTGCTGGAGCGGCTGTCGCACCTGTTCGGCATCTACGCGGCGCTGCAGATCCTCTTTCCGGCCGAGCGCCGCGCCGATGAATGGATCCGCAAGCCCAACACGGCGCCGCTGTTCGGCGGCCGCTCGGCGCTCGACCGCATGCTCGGCGGCCAGGTGGCCGACCTCTTCGTCGTCCGCCAGTACCTCGACGCGCAGCGCGGCGGCAAGGCATGAGCGCGGCGGCAGCGCGGCGGGCCGCGCTCGCGGTGGAGGACGTGCCGGTCGTGCCGGTGTGCTGGAAGCCGTCGTACCGGCTCATCCCCTCGCGCTACCCGACGGTGGGCCTTTACGACGCCATCGCCGACCCGGCCGACCTCGACGTGGTGTTCGCGATCGAGGCGCTGGCCAACCCGCGCATCCGCGACCAGCTCGGCGAGCTGGCGCTGGTGCCGCCGGACGAGCGCGTCAGCGGCCCGGGCGCGACGACGATCATGGCTGCCTTCACGCACCTGAATCCCGAAGGCTCGCGCTTCTCTGACGGCAGCTACGGCGTGTACTACGCGGCGAACTCGCTCGAGACGGCGATCGCCGAAGTGGCGCATCACCGGGGCGTGTTCCTGCGCCGCACCGCCGAGCCGGCCATCGACATCGACATGCGCCTGGTCACGGCCACGGTCGAGGCCGAGCTGCACGACCTGCTCGATGCCAGCGCGGCCGGCGCGGCCGCGAACGAAGGCCGCTTCGCCGGCGTCCTCGACCCCGACGACTACGGCCCGTCGCAGAGCCTGGGCCGCAAGCTCCGCGCCGCCGACAGCTGGGGCCTGCGCTGGCCGAGCGTGCGCCACGCCGGCGGCGAATGCGTCGGCATCTTCCGGCCGCGCGCCCTGCGCAACGCGAAAGCGGCCGCGCACCTGGCGCTGCACTGGGACGGCGGCCGCATCAGCCACTGGTACGAGAAGCGGGCGCCGCACACCGTGGAAGACTGAACGCCGTCGAGCGCCGGCCGGCGTCGATGGACCGGCGTCCTTTCCCCCTCTGCGTTTCCTTACAACTGCGGCAGTTCTTTGCAAGAGTGGCGGATCGCGACGGCGTCGCCCGCGCCCGGTCGGCACGGGCGCACCGGAGCGCCGCAAAGTGCCGCGATTCCCCTCGATAACGGCCCTCCTGCGGCCCGGATCGGCTGGCACGCGCCCTGCGTTCCTCCCGCCGTGCTCTACACGCTCATCGTCTTCGTCCACCTGCTCGCCGCCTCGATGGCGCTCGGCGCGATCGTCGCCACCGACCTTCGGCTCCTCTCCAAGCTGGCCCAGGACCGCGTTCGCATCGCGCCGCCGAACGTGTTCGTCGCCCGCATCGTCATGGTGGCGCTGCTGCTCCTCTACGTCAGCGGCGGCGCGATCGTCGCGATGGGTGCGCTCGAGCGCGCCGACTACCTGACCAACCCGAAGTTGCAGGCCAAGGTGCTGCTGGTCGTGCTGCTGACCCTCAACGCCTTCGTGCTGCACAAGCTCGCCTTCCCGCGCCTGGCGCGCGGCCGCCGCGTCGCGCGCTGGCACGCGTCCGACTGGATCCTGATCGCAGTGCCGGTCGCGGCCTCGAACTTCCTCTGGATGTTCACCGCTTTCCTGGGCATCGCCCGGCCCTGGAACTACACGACGCCGCTGCGCGACATCCTCGAGATCGCCGCCGGCCTGTACATCGTCGCGCAGCTCGGCGTCTTCGCCGTCCTGGGCATGGCGGCGCGCACGTCCGAGCCCGACGCCAACGGCGTGTTCGACAAGCTGAAGCGGTGGCTGGCGACCGTGGGCAGCCTCGGCCAGCCGCTGAACGCGGCCGAGGACAGCACGAGCCGGCGCTCGGGCAGCCGCCGCATCGCCGCCGAGCGGTCGAAGCAGGCCCGGGCGGCCTCGGCCAACGACTCCGACGCGCCGACCGCCGTTCCGGAAGAGGCGGCGCCCGCGACGGCACCCGGCGCGCTGTCGTCGCGCCCGGCGCTCCGCCTCGTCGGCGGCGAAAGCCCCTTCGAGATCACGCAGCGGCGCGTGCGCTGAGCGCAGCGGACGCGCCGCAAGCGCAGCGCGCGGTCAGCCGGTCCGCGGCTGGCGCCCCTTGATCGGGTAGGCCGGGTCGGTGTAGTTGGGCGTCGAGGCGTGGCCGGTCGCCACGAGCGAAGCGACCAGGGCTTCGTCTTCCGCGTCGAACGGCGTGCCAATGGCGTCGACGTACTCCTGCCACTGGGCCAGCGTCTTCGGCCCGCCGATGACGCCGTGCACAAGGGCGTTGTTCCAGACCCAGCCGAGCGCGAAGTGCACCGGCGTCCGGCCGCGCTTCCTCGCGTGCTCGACCAGCCGCTGCGCCAGCGCCAGCGACTCGGCGCGGAACTCGGTCTGCATGATCCGGGGGTCGTTGCGCGCGGCACGCGAGCCCTCGGGCGCCGGGGCACCCGGCGTGTACTTGCCCGAGAGCACGCCGCGCGCGAAGGGGCTGTAGGCGACCACGCCCAGGCCGTAGTGGGCGCAGCACGGCAGCAGCTCGGTCTCGATCTGCCGCGACATGGCGTTGTACGGTGGCTGGTTGACGATCGGCGGCTGGATGCCGGCGGCGCGGCACATCTCCGCGAGACGCGCCACCCGCCAGGCGCGGAAGTTGGAGACGCCGAAGTAGTGCACCTTGCCGCTCTCGAGCAGGTGTTTCATGGCCAGCACGGTCTCCTCGAGCGGCGTGCTCTCGTCCTCGCGGTGCAGGTAGAGGATGTCGACCCAGTCGGTGCCCAGGCGCGACAGGCTGGCGTCGAGCGCCTTGACCATGTGCAGGCGCGACAGGCCGCGCTCGTTCGGCCCCGGGCCGGTGACGTTGCCGAGCTTGGTGGCCAGGACCCAGCGCTCGCGGTCGCCGGCGATGAGGCGCCCGGTGATGCGCTCCGATTCGCCGCCGGCATAGACATCGGCGGTGTCGAGGGCGTTGAGCCCGGCGTCGCGGGCCGCGCCGACCATGCGCCCGGCCTCCGCCTCGGAGGTCTGGTCGCCGAACATCATCGTCCCCAGCCAGAGCTTGGAGACCTTCAGGCCGCTGGCACCGAGCGGAGTGGGCTTGCTGTCGTCGTGCGGCATGGGGTGGTTCTCAGAGAGCAGAAGGGGAAGGTTCGGCCGCGGAGCGCTGCCGAGCGCGTCGGCCACGAAGCGCTCGCGCAGCTCGCGCTTGAGCACCTTGCCGATGGCGCTGCGCGGCAGCTCGTCGACGAGGCGAAGGAAGGCGATGCGCTGCGTCTTGCCGACGCGCTCGTTGGCCCACAGGCGCAGTGCTTCCGCATCGGGCGCGCTGCCGGCCCGCGGCACGACCCAGGCGGCCGGGGTCTCGCCCCAGCGCTCGGAGGGCACGCCGGCGACGGCGGCGTCGGCAACGTCGGGGTGCGTGCGCAGCACGGCTTCGAGGTCGCTCGGGAAGATGTTGAAGCCGCCGCTGATGATCATGTCCTTGCGGCGGTCGAGCAGGGTCAGGAAGCCGTCCTCGTCGAAGCGACCGACGTCGCCGGTGCGGATGAAGCGCTTGCCGGTCGCGTCGAACCACTCGGCCTCGCGCGTCTTCTCCGGCTGGCGGTGGTAGCCGGTCATCATCCCGGGCGAGTGGCCGACGACCTCGCCGGTCGAGCCGGGCGGCAGCTCGCGGCCGGCTTCGTCGATCAGCCGGATCTCGTGGCCGGGCGCCGGGCGGCCCACCGTGTGCAGCTTGTCGGGGTGCAGGTGCGCTTCGAGCACGCAGCTGCCGCCGCCTTCGGTCA
>NZ_JANODC010000395.1:0-9235 GCF_031412495.1 Rhizobacter sp.
CCGGGTTGGCGTTGTAGCTGTCGTCGACGAGCGTGCGAGGCGTGCCGTCGCGCTCGAAGCGGCGCGCCTGCGAGCGGCCGCGCACCGCCGCGAACCCGGCCAGGCCGGCGGCGACCGCGTCGAGCGGGCAGCCGGCGGCCAGCGCGCACGCCGTGGCGGCGAGTGCGTTGCGCACGTTGTGGAGGCCGGCGACGCGCAGGTCGCAGGCGAGGACGCCGGCCGGGGTCTGCGCGCGCACCGCCCAGTGCCCGCCGTCGGCATCGGCGTGCCATTGCGCCTGGCCGCTGACCGTCGCCCCGGCGTCGAGCGCGAAGGTGCAGACGCGGCGCTCGCCGGCGATGGCGCGCCAGGTGGACGCGTGCGCATCGTCGGCCGGGAAGACGGCGACGCCCTTGGCGTCGAGCGCGGCGATCGCGGCGCCGTTCTCGCGCGCGACGGCGTCGACGTCGGCCATGAACTCGAGGTGCTCGCGCTGGGCGTTGTTGACGAGCGCCACGCTCGGCGCGGCCATCGCGGCGAGACGGGCGATCTCGCCCGGATGGTTCATGCCGAGCTCGACGACGGCGACGCGGTGGCGCAGCGCGGCGTCGCTGCGCAGGCGCAGCAGCGGCAGCGGCACGCCGATGTCGGTGTTGTTGTTGCCTTGCGTCGCGAAGGCGGCGTCGCCCTGCCAGGCGCGGAAGATGGCCGCGATCATCTGCGTCACCGTCGTCTTGCCGTTGCTGCCGGCGACGGCGACGAGCGGCAGGTCGAAGCGGCGCCGCCACGCCGCCCCAAGCTCGCCGAGGGCGGCGCGGGTGTCGGCGACCTCGATGCCGGGCAAGCCGGCCGCCCCGAGGCCGTGCTCGGCAAGCGCCGCGGCAGCGCCTGCGGCCGCGGCCTGGCCGAGGAAGCCGTGCGCATCGAAGCGCTCGCCGCGCAGGGCGACGAAGAGGTCGCCGGCGGCCAGGCTGCGCGTGTCGCTGTGGACGCGGCGGATCGGCGTCGCCGGGTCGCCGTGCAGGCGTGCGCCGGGCAGCAGGGCCGCGAGCTCGCCGAGGGTGGCCATGGGCGGCAGCGCCGCGCCCGCGGCTAGAGGAGCGGCCCGTTCGGACAGCGCCGCCTGTGCCTGGCTGACGTCGGAGAACGGCAGCTTGCGACCGCCCACGTCCTGGTAGTCCTCGTGGCCCTTGCCGGCGATGAGGACGACGTCGCGCGGCCCGGCCGAGCCGACCGCGTGGCGGATCGCGTCGGCGCGGTTCTCGATGACGTCGATCTCGTCGTGGCCGATCGCGCCGGCCAGGATCTGCGCCAGGATCAGGTCGGGCGACTCGAGGCGCGGGTTGTCGCTGGTGAGGACGACGCGGCCGGCGAGGCGGCAGGCGATCGCGCCCATCAGCGGGCGCTTGCCGGGATCGCGGTTGCCGCCGCAGCCGAACACGCACCAGAGCGTGCCGCCGCGCCGGCGCGCCAGCGGCGCGAGCGCGTTCAGCGCCTTCTCCAGCGCGTCCGGCGTGTGCGCGTAGTCGACCACGACCTCGGGCTGCGCCGCCGCCACCGCGTCGTGTTGGCCGACGACGATGCGCTGCATGCGCCCGGGCACCGGCCGCAGCGCCGCGCAGGCCGCGCCGGCGTCGGCCAGGCTCACGCCCATGGCGCGCAAAGCGCCGACGACGCAGAGCACGTTGGCGACGTTGAAGTCGCCGATCAGCGGCGTCGCGATCGAGACGCTCGAGCTGCCCTCGCGCACGTCGAAGGCCAGGCCGTGCGCATCGTGGCGAACGTTGCGCGCGCACAGGCGCGCCGCGCCGCGCAGCGAGATCGTCCAGGTGTCGACCGCCGTCGCTGCCAGCGTCGCGGCCAGGCCCACGCCCTGCGCATCGTCGAGGTTGACCACGGCGGCCTTCAGGCCGGGCCAGGCGAAGAGCTGGGCCTTGGCCTGCCAGTAGGCCGCCATGTCGCCGTGGTAGTCGAGGTGATCCTGCGTGAAGTTGGTGAAGACGGCGACCTGCACCCGGGTCCCGGCGAGGCGGTGCTCGGCGATGCCGATCGACGACGCCTCGATCGCGCAGGCGGCGAAGCCGCGGTCGGCGAAGCCGTTCAGCGCGTTCTGCAGGGTGATGGGGTCGGGCGTGGTCAGGCCGGTGCTCTCGACGCTGCCCGGCACCGCGGCGCTGGCGCCGCGCGCGTGCGGCGGCTCGCCGATCCCGAGCGTGCCCACGACGCCGCAGCGCCGACCGAGCGTGCCGAGGGCCTGGGCGACCCACCACGTGGTCGAGGTCTTGCCGTTGGTGCCGGTGATCGCGATCACCGCGAGGCGGGCGCTCGGCACGTCCAGGAAGCGGCTGGCGATCTCGCCGGCGGCGGCCTTCAGGCCGCGGTAGGCCGCGACGCGCGGTTCGCCATCGAAGCCGAACGCCTCGACGCCTTCGGCCTCGACCAGGCACGCCTGGGCGCCGGCGGCGAGCGCGGCGCCGACGTAGTGGCGGCCGTCGCTGGCGTGGCCCGGCCATGCAACGAAGGCGTCGCCGCGGCCGACGCGGCGGCTGTCGCTGGCGAGCGCACGCGTCTGGCGCAGCGACAGCCAGGCGTGCGCCGCGTCGCGGGAATCCAGCCGCTCCGAGCGGCCGGGCACGTCCGCCACTAGAAGCTCTCCTCTTCGGCCGGCATCTCGCGCGAGACGATCTGCAGCTTGACGTCGAGGTCGGGCTGCACGCCCATCAGGCGCAAGGTCTGCTGCACGACTTCGCTGAAGACGGGTGCGGCGACGTCGCCGCCGTAGTGCTTGCCGGCCGACGGCTCGTCGACCATCACCGCGACGATGATGCGCGGGTTGGCGATCGGCGCCATGCCGACGAACCACGAGCGGTACTTCTTCTGCGCGTAGCTGGCGCCTTCCTGCTTGTACGCGGTGCCGCTCTTGCCGCCGACCGAGTAGCCGAGGACCTGCGCCTTGGGCGCCGTGCCGCCGGGCAGGGCCGCCAGGTGCAGCATGTGGCGGACCGCGGCCGCCGTCTTCGCCGAGATCACGCGCACGCCGGCGACGCGCTCGGTCGGCACGACGCCGAGCGGACGCGTCAGCGTCACCGGGATCAGCTCGCCGTCGTGGGCGAACACGGTGTAGGCGTGGGCGATCTGGAACAGCGACGCCGACAGGCCGTAGCCGTAGCTCATGGTCGCCTGCTCGATCGGGCGCCAGCTCTTGTACGGGCGCAGGCGCCCGGTGACGACGCCGGGAAAGCCGAGCTGCGGCTTCTGGCCGAAGCCGACCGAGCTGTACAGCTCCCACATCTCGCGCGGCGAGAACATCATCGACAGGCGCACGGCGCCGACGTTGCTCGACTTCTGGATCACCTGGTTCACGGTCAGGTTGCCGTGCGGGTGCGCGTCGGTGATGGTCGAGCCGGTGACCTGCATCTTTCCGGGCGCGGTCTGGATGACGGTCTCGGGCGTGACGCGGCCGCTCTCCAGCGCCCACGCGGCGACGAAGGGCTTCATCGTCGAGCCGGGCTCGAAGGTATCGGTCAGGGCCCGGTTGCGCAGCTGCGCGCCGGTCAGGTTCTTGCGGTCGCCGGGCACGTAGCTCGGGAAGTTGGCGAGCGCCAGGACCTCGCCGCTCTGCGCGTCGAGGACGACGACGCTGCCGGCCTTGGCCTTGTGCGCGGCGACCGCGTCGCGGATGCGCTGGTAGGCGAAGAACTGAACCTTCGAATCGACCGACAGGCCGACGTCGCGGCCGTCGACCGGCGCGATGCTGTCGCCGACGTCCTCGACGACGCGGCCCAGCCGGTCCTTGATGACGCGCCGCGTGCCGTCCTTGCCGGCGAGGTCCTTCTGGAAGGCGAGCTCGACGCCTTCCTGGCCGCGGTCCTCGACGTTGGTGAAGCCGACGACGTGGGCGGCGGCCTCGCCTTCCGGGTACTTGCGCTTGTACTCGCGCACCTCGTGGATGCCGCGGATGCGCAGGTTCTTCACGGCGAGGGCGACCGGCTCGTCGACCTGGCGGCGCAGCCAGACGAAGTTCGGGTTGTCGCGCAGGCGGTTCTCGAGCTCGGCGCTCGTCATGCCGAGCAGGGCGGCGAGCCGGGAGCGGCCGCGCGCGTCGCCTTCGAGATCCTTGGGGATCGCCCAGATGGACGGCGCCGGCACGCTGGCGGCGAGGACGAGGCCGTTGCGGTCGACGACGCGCCCGCGGCTGGCGGGCAGCGCGAGCGTGTGCCCGTAGCGGGCCTCGCCCTGCTTCAGGAAGAAGGGTGCCGCGACGATCTGCACGTAGACGGCGCGGCCGAGCAGCACGGCGAAGCCCAGGCCGACCAGGCCGACCAGCATCTTCGAGCGCCACGGCGGCGTCGGCGTGGCGAGCAGCGGGCTCGTCGTGTAGTTGACGCTCTTGACGCTGGCGGCGACGCGCGCCCGCGGGCTGCTCCTGCGATTCATCGGCCGGCTCCCGCGGCAACCGGCGCCGAAGCCGGCGCCGACAGGTCGATGTACTGGGTGACGCCGGGCGTGGCGCTGCGCATCGCCAGGCGGTCGCGCGCGGTCCGCTCGACCCGCAGGGGCGTCGCCTGGGAGCGGAGCTCGGTCTTCAGCCGCTCGCTGTCGATGTCCAGCGCGCGCTCCTCGACCTGGGCCTTGTCGAGCGTCGCGAACAGGCGCCGCGATTCGTAGGAGACGCGGACCAGGTACAGGCTGCTCGCCAGCAGGCCGATCAGGAGCAGCACGTTGAAGCGCGTCATCGCCGGCCTCCGGCTTCGAGCGGCTCGGCCGTGCGCTCGGCGACGCGCATCACCGCCGAGCGCGCGCGCGGATTGGTCGCCGCCTCGGTCGGCCCCGGCTTGACCCGGGCGACGGCGCGCAGGCGGTGCGGCGGCTCGGCGGCGAACGGGGCGCGCCGGTCGACCTCGGTCCGGCTCTCCCGGGCGATGAAGGTCTTGACGATCCGGTCCTCGAGCGAATGGAAGCTGATGACGACGAGGCGACCGCCCGGTGCGAGCAGGGCCAGCGCCGCAGTCAGGGCTTGATCGAGCTCCGCAAGCTCGGCGTTGACGAAAATCCGAAGCGCCTGAAACGTGCGCGTTGCAGGGTTCTGGCCCGCCTCTCGGGTGCGCACCGCACGAGCCACGACGTCGGAAAGCTCGCCTGTGGTTCGTACAGGGTGCCCGCCCTCGCGCCGAGCAACAAGCGCCTTTGCAACCTGTAGAGCAAACCGTTCTTCCCCATAGTCCTTGATGACCTCCGCAATGTGGCGCTCGTCGGCCCGGGCCAGGAATTCGGCCGCGCTCTCGCCGCGCGTGGTATCCATCCGCATGTCGAGCGGGCCGTCGAAGCGGAAGCTGAAGCCGCGCGCCGGGTCGTCGATCTGCGGCGAGGACACGCCGAGATCGAGGAGGACGCCGCTCACCTGCTCGATGCCGCGCTCGGCGAGCGTCGTCGCCATGGCGGAGAACGCGGTGTGCTCGACCCTGAAGCGCGGGTCGGCGGCGAGCTCGGCGTCGGCCCGGGCGCTGGCCACCGCCTCCGGGTCGCGGTCGATGGCGACGAGGCGCCCGCGCGGCGACAGCTTGCCGAGCACGGCGCGCGCGTGGCCGCCGCGGCCGAAGGTGCCGTCGACGTAGATGCCGTCCGGCGAGGTCACGAGCGCTTGCACCGCCTCGTGGAGGAGGACGGTGGTGTGCGTCGACGCGGCGCCAGCGTGCATCAGAAGCTGAAGTGCTTGAGCGAGTCGGGCATCGGCGACTGCATCACCTCGGCCTCGTGCTCGGCGTGGCGCTGCGCGTCCCAGAGCTCGAAGTGGCTGCCCATGCCGAGCAGCATCACGTCGCGCACCAGCCCGGCCGCGGCACGCAGCTCGGGAGCGATCAGGAGGCGGGACGAGGCATCGATCTCGACGTCCATCGCGTTGCCCAGGAAGACCCGCTTCCAGCCGCTCGAATCCATCGGCAGGCCGGCGACGCGGTCGCGGAAATTTTCCCACGCCGGCCGAGGAAAGATGAGCAACGAGCCTTCGGGATGCTTGGTGATGGTCAGCTGGTTGACGCCCATGGCGGCCAGCAGCTCGCGGTGGCGGGCCGGCATGGCGATGCGACCCTTTCCATCCAGCGTCAGCGCTGCGGGGCCTTGAAACACGACGTTCGCCACAAAACCCCACCAAAGTGCACTTTGTGCCACTGTAGCCCAAGGGCCGGGCAGGGTCAATCGAAGACGGGGACAAAAATCAATGGAATCAACGACTTACATGATGCTTCCGAAACGGGCAAGCGTCTGGAAAAAGGCCCAAGAAACATAGACTTGCGAGGCCTTGTCAAAGCGCGGCCTGAGATGCCTTCGAGCCGGGCAACCGACGCCGGTCTCGAACGGAGCGAAATCGCCGGCCGGTACTAGATCACGCCAGGGCGCTTCTTGAACGAGGCGGCGAGCGAGCGGGCTGCGCCGGCGAGCAGCGTCGTGTCCAGCCCGACGGCGACGAACAGCGCTCCGCTGTCCAGGTAGGCGCGGGCGGCGTCGGCACTGACGAGGATGCCCGGTGCCTTGCCGGCTCCAAGGACGGTGGCGATGCCGGCGGCGATCGCCGCCAGCACCTCCGGGTGCTCGGGCCGGCCCAGGTGCCCCATCGACGCCGACAGGTCGGCCGGCCCGAAGAAGACGCCGTCGACGCCATCGACGGCTGCGATCGCGGCCAGGTTGTCCAGGCCCTCGACCGACTCCACCTGCACCAGCACGCAGATCTCGGCATCGGCGCGCTCGGCGTAACGCTCGACGCCGTTCCAGCGCGAGGCCCGCGCCAGGGCGCTCGCGAGGCCGCGCACGCCGCGCGGCGCGTAGCGCGTGGCGGCGACGATGCGCGCCGCCTGCTCGGCGGTCTGCACCATCGGCACGAGCAGCGTCAGGGCGCCGATGTCGAGGAACTGCTTGATGCCGGCCGGGTCGTCGTCGACCGGGCGGACGATCGCCTGCGTCGGGTAGGGCTGGATCGCCTGCAGCTGGGCCAGGATGCTGCGCACGTCGTTGGGCGAATGCTCGGCGTCGACCAGGAGCCAGTCGAAGCCGCAGCTCGCGAGCAGCTCGGCGACGTAGGGATCGGCGAGGCCGAGCCAGAGGCCGATCTGCGCCTCGCGCCGCGCCATCGCCGCCTTGAAGGTGTTGACCGGAAGTTCCATGGTGTTCCTCTGGCGTCAGACGAAGCGGAAGGCGATGCTGCCGAGCGGGCCGTAGTCGACCCGGAACGCGTCGCCGCGCACCGCCGTCGCCGGCCGGGTGAACGAGCCGGCGAGGACGACGCCGCCGGCGTCGAGCTGCTCGCCGTAGGACGCGATCCTGTTGGCGAGCCAGGCGACGCCGTTCGCCGGATGGTCGAGCACGCCCGCGGCCAGGCCCGTCTCCTCGACGATGCCGTTGCGGCAGAGGATGGCGCCGACCCAGCGCAGGTCGACGTCGGCCGGCCGCACCGCCCGGCCGCCGGTGACGATGCCGGCGTTGGCGGCGAAGTCGGCGATGGTGTCGAAGACCTTGCGCGGCGCCTTCGTGTCGCGGTCGAACTGCTCGATGCGGGCGTCGATGATCTCCGCCGCCGGCGTCACCGACGCGGTCGCGGCCAGGACGTCGTCGAGGCCGACGCCGGGCCCGCGCAGCGGCCGCGCCAGAACGAACGCCAGCTCGACCTCGACGCGCGGGGCGATGAAACGTTCGAAGGGGATGTCGCCCTCGGCGAAGAACATGTCGTCGAGCAGCGGCGCGAAGTCGGGCTCGTCGATCTGCGACGACTGCTGCATGGCGCGCGAGGTGAGGCCGATCTTTCGCCCCTTCACGACCCGGCCTTCGGCCAGCCGGAGCGCCAGCCAGGCGCGCTGGATCGAGTAGCCGTCGTCGATCGTCATCCCGGGATGGCGGGCCGAGAAGTGGCGCAGCTGCACGCGCCGCTTCGCCGCGTCGTGCAGCTCGGCGGCGAGGCCGGCGACGGTCTCCTGCGACAGCATGGCCTACTGCCCTTCGAACAGCGGATGCAGGTTGCTGTGCTTGGCGTCGAAGGCCGGCGCGCCCTCGTCGATCTGCAGCGTGATGCCGATCGGCCGGCGGGCGAAGATCGAGGCGAAGTGCGTACGGACCACGTCGGTCAGGGCCTCGCCCGTGGCCTGCACGGCGGCCGGCGTGCGGCCGGCCGCGATGCGCACGTTCACGTAGACGAAGGCGCGGTCCGCGCCGCCGTCGGCGACCGCGAAGGCGCTTGCCGGGTAGGCCATGACGCGCGTCCCGCCGATCGGGAAGACGCGCTCGCCGCCCGGCTCGCGCTGGGCCACGATCGCCGCGGCAAGGCCGCTGCAGAGCCTGCCGATGGCGGCGTCCGGCCCCAGGTTGTCGCTGTAGTGGATGACGACGTGCGGCAAGCGCTTCTCCTTCAGGCGATGGTCATGAGGCCGACGGTGCAGCCGACCGAGAAGATGGGAATCGGCACGTAGGCCCGGATCGTCCCCTGCCCGCGCGCCGCCGCGGCGACGGCGACGAAGGTGCGGATCTCGAAGCCGCCCTGCCCTGCCTCGCGGTACGTCGCCTCGTCGCTGTAGGCGAGCAGCGCCGCGCGGTCGTTGCGGGCCCAGCGGTCGAGGAACTCTCGGTCCCAGGCTTCGTTGATGCGGCCCGAGTCGGGTGTCGCCGGCCAGTGCGAGATGCCGCCGGTGCCGACGAGCGCGATGCGCTCCGGAACCGCGTCGCAGGCGCGGCGCAACGCGTTGCCGAAGGCCCAGGCGCGCTTCAGCGGCGTGAGCGGCGGCCCCTGGCAGTTGATGTTGGCGGGGATCACGGGCAGGTCGAAGCGCGGCGTCAGGAAGTGCAGCGGCACCATGATCCCGTGGTCGAACTTCCACTCCTCGGCGAAGGCGACGTCGACGTCCTCCATCACCTCGCGGATCAGGCGCTGCGACAGCGCGGCGTTGCCGGGCACCGTCGTGCGGGCGATGCCGAGCCAGCCCGGGTCCTCGATCGGGCCTTCGTAGCGGTCGGCCATGCCCATCGCGTAGGCGGGCATGTTGTCGAGGAAGAAGTTCGCGAAGTGCTCGGCGGCGATGACGATGAGCGCATCCGGGCGCGCCTCGCGGAGCGAATCGCCCAGGCGGTGCAGCTTGGCGTGGAGCGCGTCCTTCCGGGCGGCATCGGCGAGATGGGCGCGACCGGTGATCCCTGGCGCGTGGCTGCAGACGCCGGCGAAGACGAGGCTCATCGCGACGTCAACGGATCAGCTCGTCGGCCGAGACCAGGAGCGAGT
>NZ_JANODC010000396.1:0-7166 GCF_031412495.1 Rhizobacter sp.
GTGCGCACGCGCCGTGCGCCGCACCGACTCGCCGTCGACGACGTCGAAGAAGCCGAAGTCGCCGAGCGTCGGCAGGGCAGCGGCGATGGTGTGCTCCAGCGCGTCGTCGAAGGCGAGCGACGAGGCCAGCGTCTGCGCCGCCCGGCTCAGGAAGTGGCGCGGTTCGGCGGCGGGAAGGTCGCGGTGCATGGCGGTGGCCGGCGCTGCGCGACGGTGCCCGTAGCGACCTAGTCCCGGTAGCCCGGCAGTTCGCGGTCGAGCACCCGCATCATGGCCTCGAAGAAGAGGCGCTCCCTCTCGGCGCGGGGGTGGCGGTCGTCCGGGCTCGGCGTCTGCACGCGGGCGACGATCTCGTCCGTCAGCACCTGCAGCGGCCGCCCGGTGCCCATCGCCAGGATCTGGTTGCGGCAGACGCGCTCGAGGCGGTAGATGCGGCGATAGGCCTGCGCCACCGTGTCGCCGGTGACCAGGATGCCGTGGTTCTTCATGAACAGGATCGGCCGGTCCTGCATCGCCGCGGCCAGTCGCTCGCCCTCGGCCGGCGTCGCCGCGAGGCCGGTGTAGTCGTCGTCGTAGGCGATCTGGCCCATGAAGAAGGCGGCGGTCTGCCCGGCCGGCAGGAGCCGGTTGTCGGCCAGCATGTTCAATGCCATGGCCCAGGTCTGGTGCGTGTGCAGCACGACGCGGGCGCCGCTGATGCGGTGGATCGGCGCGTGGATGCACTGCGCCGAGAGCTCCAGCATGCCGCTGCCCTCGAGGACACGGCCCGCCTCGTCGAAGACGATCATGTCGCTGGCGCGCGCCTCCGACCAATGCAGTCCGTACGGCAGGATCAGGTACTGGCCGTCGCGGCCGGGCACGGTCAGGGTGAAGTGGTTGTCGATGCCCTCCTCAAGCTCGTGCAGCACGGCCAGGCGCAGTGCCGCGGCGAGGTGGACGCGGGCCTCGGCGACGGCGTCGCCCGGGGCCTCGTCGCGGGGCGTGATCAGGGGGCGAACGGACATCGGCGGGTCTCCGGGAAGGGCAGTTGGCGAGCTTACCGGCTCGGCGAGTGCGGCTGAAGAGGGCGCACGCGAAGCGGGCCTATATTTCCGGAGCCGCCCATCCCGCCGAAACGAACGCCCGATGACACGACTCCCCCTCCTCGCCCTGCCCGGCCTGCTCAACGACGAACGGCTCTGGGCGCATCAGGTCGCCGGCCTGGCTCCCGAGCATCAACTGATCGCCATGCCGGTGACCTCGCACGACGGGGTCGCCGCGGTCGCCGCCGCGGTGCTGGCGCGCGCCCCGGCCGGCCGCTTCGCGCTGGCCGGCTTCTCGATGGGCGGCTACGTCGCCTTCGAGATCATGCGGCAGGCGCCGGAGCGCGTCGCCGCGCTGGCCCTCGTCGACACCGGCGCGCGGCCCGATGCGCCGGCGACGAGCGAGGCCCGGCGCGCTGCCATCGCCAGATCGCAGACGGCTTTCGACGCGGTCGTCCAGGAGCTCATCGACAAGATGCTGCCGCCCTCGCGCCATGCCGACCGGCCGCTCGTCGACGGCATCCGGGCCATGGCCCAAGCGGTCGGCCGCGACGCCTTCGTGCGCCAGCAGACGGCGATCATCGGCCGGCCCGACAGCCGGCCGCTGCTGGCGCAGATCCGCTGCCCGACGCTGGTCCTGTGCGGCCGGGAAGACCGCGTCCTGCCGCTGGAGATGAGCGAGGAGATGGCAGCGGGGATCGCCGGCGCGACGCTGGTCGTGCTCGACGGCACCGGGCACATGGCGCCGCTGGAGCAGCCCGACGCCGTGACCGAAGCGATGCGCACGTGGCTGGCACGGGCGAGCGACGACGCGGCGCCGCGCACGGCCGCGGCGCCGGCCGTGCCGGAGCGGCCCGCGCTGCCCGACCGCCTCTCGGTCGACCCGCGCAGCCCGCATCACCTCGCCGCGGTGTTCGAGCACCCGATCGGCATCCGCCTGAACGACAAGGAGCGCCACGACGTCGAGGAGTACTGCATCAGCGAAGGCTGGGTCAAGGTGGCCGCCGGCAAGACGAAGAACCGCGCCGGCCAGCCGCTGCTGATCCAGCTGAAGGGGCGCGTCGAGGCCTTCTACCGCTGACGGTGCGGCCGTGGCGGAAGGCGTGCCGGTGCGGATGTCGATGCCCTTGGGTTTCGCCCACCTCGCGATGGGCGTCGCCCTGGCTGCCCTCGGCGCGTGCTCGACGCCGGCCCCCAACGGGGTGTCGATCCCGGCCTGGCAGGCGCGGCTCGGCGGTGACGCCGTCGTCCTGCTCGGCGAGGTGCACGACAACCGCGACCAGCACCGGCTCCGCCTCGAGGTGCTGCGGCGCGCCTTCGCCGCCGGCTGGCGTCCGGCCATCGTCATGGAGCAGTTCGACCGCGAGCGGCAGGCCGACATCGAGCTTGCGCGGCGCGAGCGGCCGCTCGATGCGCAGCACCTGATCGACCGCGCCGCCACGCCGCCGCGAGACCGGGGCGGCGGTTGGCAGTGGGACTTCTACCGCCCCGTCGTGGCCCTCGCGCTCGAGCACGGCGTGCCGCTCGTCGCAGGCAACCTGTCGAGCGCCGATGCCGCGAAGATCGTGCGCGGCGGCGCCGCTGCGGTGTTCGACGCCGCGGCCTTGCAGGCGCTCGGCCTCGACCGGCCCATCGATGCCGACTGGCAGCGCGCGCTGGAGCGCGAGATCGATGCCGGCCACTGCGGCGCGCTGCCCGCGGCGACGTGGCCGCGGATGGCGGGTGCGCAGCGGGCGCGCGACGCGGTGCTGGCCGATGCCTTGCGCCGGCATGGCGGGCGCGGCACCGTCCTGCTGGCCGGCAACGGCCATGTGCGCAAGGACATCGGCGTGCCGCGCTGGCTGCCCGACGGCCGCGTCTGGTCGGTGGGTTACCTCGAGGCCGGTGACGGGCACACGCCGGAGCACGCCTTTGACGCCGTCGTGCGCACGAAGCCGGTCGAGCGCGCCGATCCGTGTGCTGCCTTTCGCAGCCGTGTGCCGTAGAGAATCGGACATGCCATCTCGCCTGGGTCTCGTGTTCCTTCTCGGCGCGCTGGCTGCGCCGACGGCTCTCGCCATCGATGTCGATGCACTGTGGGACCACCGGCGGCCCGAGCTCAGCGAGCAGCGATTCCGGGCCGCGCTCGACGGTGCCGGCGCCGACGATCAGCGCATCCTGCAGACGCAGATCGCCCGGACGTACGGGATGCGGCGCGAGTTCGCCAAGGCACGCGAGGTGCTGGCGCAGCTCGAGCCGACCCTGGCCTCGGCTTCCGCGGAGGTGCGGGTCCGGTACTTCCTCGAGCTCGGCCGCAGCCACCGCTCTCCCTTGCATCCGCCGGAGCTGCGCACGCCGGCGTCAGTCGAACAGGCGAGAGCGAGCTTTCTCCGGGCGTTCGAGCTCGCACAACAGGCTCGTCTCGATGCCCTCGCGATCGATGCGCTGCACATGATGCCGTTCGTCGAGGCGGACGCCGATCGGCAGATGGAGTGGAACGACAAGGCGTTGCGCTACCTGGCGCAGTCCACGCAGGCAGACGCCAAATCCTGGGAGGGCCCCCTGCGCAACAACGTGGGCCATGCGAAGCGCCTGAAAGGTGACTACGAGGGCGCTCTCGGCGAGTTCGCGCTGTCGCGCGCCGCTTACGAGCGGGCCGGTCGCGTCACCGATGTCAGGATCGCCGACTGGATGGTGGCGCGAACGTACCGGGACCAGAAGCGATACGACGAAGCGCTGGCCATCCAGCTCGGGCTGGAGCGCGCGTGGGCGGCCGAGGGGAGCGCCGATCCGCATGTCCTGCAGGAGCTGGAGCACCTGTACCGCGCACTCGGCCAGGAAGAACGAGCGCAGCACTACGCTTCGAAGCGCAAGGCGGCGCAGCGATGACCGCGGGCCGTTCGCGATGAGAGGGTTGTCCGTGTGGCGGGGCGCCGCGGTGGCTTCGGCCGCCTCGCTCAGCCCTCGCCGGAGCCGGCTTCCGCGCAGGGCCCTCAGCCGCGCGCCCTCCCAGCCGCGCCGGCCGCTGAGTCCTTCGCGGCGGGCGTGAAGGCTTTCGACCAGGGCAAGCACCGGGAAGCGTTCATGCTCTGGCTGCCGCTTGCCGAGCAGGGCAAGGCCGAAGCGAAATTCAACATCGCCGTCATGTACGAGGGCGGCCTCGGGGTCGTCAAGAGCGACATCGAGGCGGCCCGCTGGGACCGGGCCGCGGCCGAGCGGGGCAATGCGCCGCGCAACTGAAGATGGGAAGCCTCCACGAGGCGGGCGTGGGCGTCCCCTCGGACCTCGGCAACGCGCGCTACGGGTACGGCGCGGCGGCGGAGGGAGGCGCCAAGGATTCCGACGCGGCGCGGCAGGCACGCGTTCGGCTGGCCGCGATCTCCCGGCGCACAAGATCGAACCCGAGGACGTGACGGCATTCGACGGCGGGCGATACGCATGTGCCTCATCGTGCGCCACCATCTTCCTCGGCGGCACCGAGCGGGTGCTATGGGGCGCGCGCGGCCATCGGACTCCACCAGGCCGCCTGGATGCGCGATGCCGACAAACCGGAGGACCGCCGGTGTGTCACGACGGCCCACGACGGAGCATCGTCGCCCTGCGGCGCTACGTGCGGTTCATGGTTCGGAAACCGCCGATGCGATCATGCGCATCGTCATGAGCACGCCCTGCAAGTCCATCGAGTGGGTGAATGGCCAGGGTGCACTGGAGCGGCGCGGTAGAGGTCCGGGCTAGGCCGCATCGGTTTCCACGCAGAACGCGTGGATGGGCTCGACCCGTCCGCGCAGTGCCAGCGGTCCCAAGTCGCGGGTGCGGATCTCGCGCGGCGCTTGCAGCGCACCGAGCGCTTCCGCCGATGCGATGAAGAGGCAGCCGACGTCCCGGGTCGCCTGCTCGAGCCGCCCGGTCGTGTTCATGACGTCGCCGTGGAAGACGATCGCGCGCCGCACCTGGCCGACCTCGCCGGCGATGACTTCGCCCAGATGCAGGGCCGCACGCAGCGCCGGTTGCACGCCGAAGCGCTGGCCGAAGCGGTGCCCGTCGGCGGCGAGCGCCGCCTGCATCGCGAAGAAGCAGCGGAGGGCGCGCGCGTCGGCGACGCCGTCGGCCTCGACCCAGGTGATGACGATCTCGTCGCCGACGTACTGGTAGATCTCGCCTCGGCACACCTCGACCGGCTCGGCGACGGCCGAGAACACCGCCGCCAGGAAGCGATGCGCCTCCAGCGCGCCGAGCCGCTCGGCGATCGCCGTGGAGCCCACCACGTCGACGAAGAGGAAGAAGCGCCGCTCGGCGAACGGCCGGCGGTACCTGCCCCGCAGCAGCGCCGTGAAGGTGCGGTAGCCGACCAGGCCCGCGGCCTGGAACGTCATCACCACGACGCCGACGGCCACCAGCGACAGGCAGACCGCGATCAGCCCGGTCCGCGCGTTGTAGACGGTGACCACGCCCATCAGCCGCTCCCCGGGCTGGCCGACGAGGACGGCGGCGGCGATCGCGCCGTAGAGCAGCGTCTTCAGGACGAACACCGCCGCGAAGGGCAAGGCATCGAGCCAGCGCATCGACGCGCGGCTCAGCAGGAAGAGCTCGATGCCGGCGATCCACGAGCTCGTGAGCAGGGCGTCGACGACGCCGATCGGCATCGAGATCAGCAGGGAGCGGAACAGCGCCGGAGCACCCGGTCCGGCCGTCGCGCCGGCGTAGAGTGCACCGACGGCAGCGCCCATGATCGCCGCCATGCGCACGATGCGCATGAAACGTCGCCAACGTTCGCGCGTGACGGCAGAAGGTGCGGCGAACATCTGCCCTCGACTCTAAGGGCACCCCCTCCCCGACCCCGCGGTGCCGCTTCGCGCGTGGAATCGGCGCTTCGTCGCACGGCAGGAGACGGTCGGCCAGGGCGGTGCAGACAATCGCCGACCTCATCTGTACGGAAAGCCACCATGAAGACACACGCATCGACATTCGTTTCCGCTGCGACGGGCGTCGTCTTCATGCTGTTCGGAAACTGCGTCGACGCGGCAGGCTTTCAGCACGGGGTCGCCGCCGATCCGGCGGGCAAGCCGTTGGAGATCGGCATCTGGTACCCGAGCCAGGCGCCGGCGGGCCCGGTGACGAGGGGGCCGACGACGATGCGCGTCGCGGTCGACGCCGAGGTGCACGGCAAGGGCCTGGCGCTGGTCGTGATGTCGCACGGAACCGGGGGCTCGTATCTCGGCCACTTCGACACCGCCGTCACCCTGGCCGACGCCGGCTACGTGGTCGTGGCCGTCACCCACACCGGCGACAACCACCGAGACCAGAGCCGCAGCGTCGACGTGATGGACCGCCCGCGCCAGATCAGCCGGGTGATCGACCACATGCTGTCGAGCTGGAGCGGCCACGCCGCGATCGACCCGGCGCGCATCGGCATGTTCGGCTTCTCGGCGGGTGGCTTCACCACGCTGGTGAGCATCGGCGGCGTTCCCGACTTCTCGACCGTGGGACCGACGTGCCGCCAGCACCCCGATGACTTCGCCTGCCGGCTCATCGAGAAGATCGGCGGCAACGCCGCGGTGCCTGTCCCGACGTCTGCATCCGCTGCAGCCGACCCGCGCATCCAGGCCGCGGTGGTGGCGGCGCCCGCGCTCGGCTTCACCTTCGCCCCGGCCGGGCTCGGGAACGTCAAGGTGCCCGTGCAGCTCTGGCGCGCCGAGGACGACGCCGTCCTCCCGCACCCGCGCTATGCCGAGGCCGTGCGCCTCGCCCTGCCGCAGACGCCCGAGCATCGGGTCGTGGCCAAGGCCGGACATTTCGACTTCCTGGCGCCTTGCAGCAGCGCCCTTGCGGCGCTCGCGCCGGCCATCTGCACCAGTGCCCCCGGCTTCGACCGATCGGCGTTCCATGCGGAATTCGGCGCCGCGGTCCTCGGCTTCTTCGACAGGACGCTGGGCGCGGCCGCAGCGATCAGCGTTGGCACAGAGCCTCGGCGAGCCGGCCGATGACGGCCGGTGCCTGCGCCGGGTCGAGCCAGCGCAGCACGAACACGGCGTCGAGTTCCGGATCGATCCAGGTGTAGTGGCCGCCCGCGCCGACCATGAACACGGCGCGCGTCGATGCGCCAGGAAAAGCCCGGCCGTCGCGGTTGAGCCAGAGCAGCCGGCCGTAGAACGGCGCGATGGCGCA
>NZ_JANODC010000397.1:0-21671 GCF_031412495.1 Rhizobacter sp.
GCCAACCCGTTCAGCCTGACGCCCGAGCAGCCGGAGCCCCTCGAGCGGCTGCCCTTCATCGTCGTCGTCATCGACGAGTTGGCCGACCTGATGATGGTCGTCGGCAAGAAGATCGAGGAGCTCATTGCCCGGCTGGCGCAGAAGGCGCGCGCCTCCGGCGTGCACCTGATCCTGGCGACGCAGCGGCCGAGCGTCGACGTCATCACCGGGCTCATCAAGGCCAACATCCCGACCCGGCTGTCGTTCCAGGTCTCGAGCAAGATCGACTCGCGCACCATCCTCGACCAGTCCGGTGCCGAGGCGCTGCTCGGCATGGGCGACATGCTCTACCTGCCGTCGGGCAGCGGCCTGCCGATCCGCGTCCACGGCGCCTTCGTCAGCGACGAGGAGGTGCACCGCGTCGTCGCCTATCTGAAGAGCCAGGGCGAGCCCGACTACATCGACGGCATCCTCGAAGGCGGCGTCCTCGACGGCGACGGCGGCGACGCCCTGGACGGCGCGCCGGGCACGGCAGGCGGCGAGAACGACCCGATGTACGACCAGGCGGTCGGCATCGTCCTGCAGCACCGGCGCGCCTCGATCTCGCTGGTGCAGCGGCACCTGCGCATCGGCTACAACCGCGCCGCGCGATTGCTGGAACAAATGGAGAAATCCGGCCTCGTAACCGGCATGGCAACGAACGGCAACCGCGACATCCTCGTCCCGGCGCGAGTCGAGTGAGGCGCGGCATCGAGCGTGCGCTGCTCGGCGGCATCCTGCTGGCAGCATCGGCCTGGGCCGGCGCCGAGCCGGTGGAGTCGCTGCGCGAGTTCGTCCGCGACGTCCGCAGCGGCCGGGCCGAGTTCACGCAGACCGTCACCTCGCCCGACGGCAAGAAGAAGAAGTCGTCGAGCGGGAGCTTCGAGTTCCAGCGGCCGAACCGCTTCCGCTTCGCCTACCTGAAGCCCTTCGAGCAGACCATCGTCGCCGACGGCGTGCAGGTCTGGATCCACGACGCCGACCTGAACCAGGTCAGCAAGCGCCGGTTCTCGCAGGCGCTCGGCGCCACGCCGGCGGCCCTGCTCGCCGGCGGCTCGTTGGAGCAGGACTTCGATCTTTCCAGCCTGCCGGCGCGCGACGGCCTGGAATGGGCCGAGGCCCGGCCGAAGGCCAAGGACGGCGCGTTCCAGTCGGTGCGCGTCGGCTTCAAGGGCAAGGGGCTGGCCGCGCTCGAGATCGTCGACAGCTTCGGGCAGAAGAGCCTGCTCCGGTTCGACAAGCTCGCTGCGAACGTGCCGGTCGCCGCCGATGCCTTCCGCTTCACGGTGCCGCCGGGCGCCGACGTGATCGAGCAGTAGATCTGCCCGGGTCAGCCGGCGCCGGGATCGGCGCGCGACGCGACCAGCACCGCGTTGCTGCCGCCGAAGGCGAACGAGTTCGACAGGGCGTGGCGCAGGGACTCGCTGCGCCGCGCTTCCCCGATGACCAGGTCGATCGCGAACGCCGGATCGAGGGCCTGCGTGCTCGCCGTCGCCGGGAGCCGTCGGGAACGCAGGGCCTGCAGGGTGACCAGCAATTCGACCGCACCGCCGGCGCCGAGCAGGTGCCCGTGCTGGGCCTTGCTCGAGCTCACCGGCACGCCCCGGGCACCGAAGACGCGGGCCAGCGATTCCGCCTCGGCCGGGTCGCCCGCAGGCGTACCGGTGCCGTGCGCATTGACGTAGCCGATCTCGCCCGGCTCGAGCCCGGCATCGGCCAGCGCCGAGCGAATCGCCCGGGCCTGGCCGTCGGCGTCGGGGTGGGTGATGTGCATGCCGTCGCAGTTGGTGGCGTAGCCGCAGAGGAAGGCCCCGGCGGCGGCGCCTCGTGAACGCGCGTGCCTGGCCGATTCCAGCACGAAGGCCGCCGCCGCCTCGCCGAGCGCGAAGCCGGAGCGGCGCGCGTCGAAGGGGCGGCAGGCGGCCGCGTTGTCGCCGTCGGCGCCGATGCGCACCGGTGCGAGGACGCGCATCGCCTGCCAGCCCGAGAGGACGCCCGGCGTCAGCATCGACTCGCTGCCGCCGGCGATGGCGACGTCGATCCAGCCGGCGCGGATCGCGCGCATCGCCTCGCCGATGGCGATGGCCGACGAAGCGCAGGCGCAGGCATAGGAGAGCGCGGCGCCACGCGCGCCGAAGAGCAGGGCGATCTCGGCCGCGGCCGCATTGGGCATGGTGGTGACGACGCTGGTCGGGCGCATGCGTCGGCGCTCGGCGAAGACGGTGCGGCAGGTTGCCTCGAAGGTCGCGGCGCCGGCCATGCGGCTGCCCCAGAAGATGGCCTGGCGCTCGGCCGGGCAGGCAGCGTGCCCATCGCCGCCGATTCCCGCGGCGCGGGCGGCGTCGGCGGCGGCCCTGAGCGCCATCGCCGTGCCACGGTCGAGCGGCACGCGCGACGGTGCGACAACGGCAGCGGCGTCGAACTCCGCGCGGGCGACGGCCACCGGCGGCAGCTCGATGCCGGGCAGGTCGAGCGCCTGGGCCCGGATTGCCGAGCGGCCGGCGAAGAGCGCGTCGGCGAAGGCAGCGCCGTCGTTGCCGAGCGGGCTGACGACGCCGAATCCGGTGACGGCGATGCGGCCGTCCGGCCGGCTATCCCGCGGCGGCATCGGGGCGGGCCTTGGCCGCGACCGCCTCGTCGAGCAGGGCCGCGAGCTGCTCGAGGGTGGTGCCGGCCTGGCGCGGGTCGAGCCGCTCCTCGGGGATTCGCACGTCGAACCGGTCCTCGACGGCGAAGACGAACTCCATCAGCCCGAGCGAGTCGAGGCCGAGCGTCTCGAGCGTCGACTGCGGCTGGACCCGGGCGGGGTCGACGTGGAACTTCTCGGCCAGCACGAGGGACATGGCGTCGAAGGTCGGTGATGGCATGGCGCGGGACGGCCCGCTTTGGCCGCGTGCGAATCGGGGACTGCCCATCTTATGTCCCGTGGGGCACTCGCCGCCTCGGGGCGCGGCAGAATCCGGCAGCGGCGAGAGCCTCTCGCCGTGCCGCCGCGCCCTTCGGGTCGCGATCCACCGTGCCGCAGACCTCCCTCGATCTTCCGTTCGCCGCCGATGCCGAGGGCACTGCGCCCCTGGCCGAGCGCCTGCGCCCGCGCACGCTCGACGAGGTCATCGGCCAGCAGCACCTGCTCGGCGCAGGCAAGCCGCTGCGCGTCGCCTTCGAGTCCGGCCGGCTGCATTCGATGATCCTGTGGGGGCCGCCCGGCGTCGGCAAGACGACGCTGGCCCGGCTGATGGCCGACGCCTTCGAGGCCCGGTTCATCGCCATGTCGGCCGTGCTGGGCGGCGTCAAGGACATCCGCGAAGCGGTCGAGCGGGCGCAGGCCGCACGGACGAGCGGACGGCGCACCGTCGTCTTCGTCGACGAGGTGCATCGCTTCAACAAGAGCCAGCAGGACGCGTTCCTGCCGCACGTCGAGTCGGGCCTGCTCACTTTCATCGGCGCCACCACCGAGAACCCGTCGTTCGAGGTCAATTCCGCGCTGCTCTCGCGCGCCACCGTGCATGTGCTGAAGCCGCTCGACGACGCCGACCTGGGCACGCTGCTCGAGCGAGCGCGGGCGCTCCTGGCGGCACCGCCGCTCTCCGAGCCGGCGCGCGAGCGCCTTGTCGGCTACGCCGACGGCGACGCGCGGCGCCTGCTCAATGCCTACGAGAACCTGATCACCAGCTTCGGCGCCGCCGCCTCGATCGACGAACGCATGCTCGAGCAGGCGCTCGGCGAGCAGCTGCGCCGCTACGACAAGGGCGGCGAGCAGTTCTACGACACCATATCGGCGCTGCACAAGGCGGTGCGCGGCAGCGACCCTGACGCCTCGCTGTACTGGTTCGTGCGCATGATCGACGGCGGCGTCGACCCGCGCTATGCGTCGCGCCGGCTCGTGCGCATGGCGAGCGAGGACATCGGCCTGGCTGACCCCCGCGCCCTGCGCGTGGCCCTCGACGCGGCCGAGACCTACGAGCGGCTCGGCTCGCCCGAAGGCGAGCTGGCGCTGGCCGAGGCGGTGGTCTACCTGGCGATGGCGCCGAAGAGCAATGCGCTCTACGCCGCCTACAACGCCGCAAAGGCCTTCATCAAGAGCGACCGCACCCGGCCCGTTCCCCTGCGCCTGCGCAACGCGCCGACGGCGCTGATGAAGGGCCTGGACTACGGCAAAGGCTATCGCTATGCCCACGACGAGGCCGGCGGCTTCGCCGCGGGCGAGCGCTACTGGCCCGACGACATGGAGGCGCAGGCCTTCTACCGACCCACCGACCGCGGCCTCGAGATCCGGATCGGCGAACGCCTCGCCGAGCTGCGCCGGCTCAACGCCGCTGCCGCGCCGTGAGCCGCCCTGCCATCGGGCGAGCCCCTAGCTGCTGGCAGGGGATTTGCTAATAGAGTCGGCGCCCAATGGACATCTTCATCCAGCAGATCATCAACGGCCTGGTGCTGGGCAGCGTCTATGCGCTGGTGGCCCTCGGCTACACGATGGTCTACGGGATCATCAACCTGATCAACTTCGCGCACGGCGAAGTGCTGATGGTGGGCGCGCTCACGGCGTGGACCGTCGTCACCGGGCTGGCCGGGTACGGCTTCCCGGGCTGGGCCCTGCTGCTGTTCGGCCTGGTGGCTGCCGTGATCGTCTGCTCCGCGCTCAACTTCGGCATCGAGAAAATCGCCTACCGGCCGCTGCGCAACGCACCGCGCCTGGCGCCGCTGATCACCGCGATGGGGATGAGCCTGCTGCTGCAGACGCTGGCCATGATCATCTGGAAGCCGAACTACAAGTCCTTCCCCATCCTCCTGCCCGGCGATCCGCACGTGGTCTTCGGCGCGGTCATCAACAACGTGCAGATCCTGATCCTGGTCATGACCGTGATCACGCTGACCGGGCTGATGTACCTGGTGAACCGGACCCGGCTCGGCCGTGCCATGCGGGCCACCGCGGAGAACCCGCGCGTCGCCGCGCTCATGGGCGTGCGGCCCGACACCGTCATCTCGGCCACCTTCGTCATCGGCGCAGCGCTGGCCGCGCTGGCGGGCGTGATGTACGCGGCCAACTACGGCTCGGTGCAGCACACCATGGGCTTCCTGCCCGGCCTGAAGGCATTCACGGCGGCCGTGTTCGGGGGCATCGGCAACCTCCCGGGCGCCATGGTCGGCGGTGTGCTGCTCGGCCTGATCGAGGCTTTGGGGGCCGGCTACATCGGCGACCTGACGGGCGGGGTCCTCGGCAGCCACTACCAGGACATCTTCGCCTTCATCGTGCTGATCCTCGTCCTGACGCTGCGGCCGCAGGGCCTGCTCGGCGAGCGAGTCGCCGACCGGGCATGAGAGCGCGCCGATCGAGAATGAGAGCACCGGCCGGCCGCCGGGCCGCCCCAAGGCCGGCCGAGCCCCCACGGGGGGCAGCGACCGCAGGGAGCGTGGGGGCTCCATGAGCGAGTACGCCCGCCGCAACAAGCTGATCGTCTTCCTGGGCGCAGCGGTCCTGCTGATCATCCTGCCGTTCGTCGTGCAGCAGGCCGGCAACGCCTGGGTGCGCATCATCGACATCGCCCTGCTCTACGTGCTGCTGGCGCTCGGCCTGAACATCGTCGTCGGCTATGCCGGCCTGCTCGACCTCGGCTACGTCGCCTTCTACGCCGTCGGCGCCTACCTGCTGGGCCTGCTCGCCTCGCCGCAGCTGACCGACACCTTCGAGGCCATCGCCGCCGCCTTCCCCGGCGGCCTGCACACGCCGTGGTGGGTGGTCATCCCGCTCGGCGCCCTGGTCGCCGGCGTGGCCGGGGTGCTGCTCGGGGCGCCGACGCTGAAGCTGCGCGGCGACTACCTGGCGATCGTCACCCTCGGCTTCGGCGAGATCGTGCGCATCTTCCTCAACAACCTGGACGCGCCGGTCAACATCACCAACGGCCCGAAGGGAATCGCCTCCATCGACGAGATCTCGATGTTCGGCGTGAGCCTGGGCAAGACGCAGCACCTGTTCGGCCTCGAGATGCCGAAGGTGACGAACTACTACTTCGTGCTGCTGATCCTGGTCGTCATCGCGGTCGTGATCTGCTACCGGCTCGAGCGCAGCCGCATCGGCCGGGCCTGGATGGCGATCCGCGAGGACGAGATCGCCGCCAAGGCGATGGGCATCAACACCCGCAACCTGAAGCTGCTCGCCTTCGGCATGGGCGCGACGCTCGGCGGCGTCTCCGGCGTGATGTTCGCGAGCTTCCAGGGCTTCATCTCGCCGGAGTCGTTCAGCCTCCAGGAGTCGATCATGATCGTGGCCATGGTCGTGCTCGGCGGCATCGGCCACATCCCGGGCGTGATCGTCGGTGCCCTGCTCCTGGCCGCGCTGCCCGAGGTGTTGCGTTATGTCGCCGGGCCATTGCAGCAATGGTCGGACGGCCGTCTCGATGCCTCGATCCTGCGCCAGCTGCTGATCGCCCTGGCGATGATCGGCGTGATGCTGGCGCGGCCGCGCGGCCTGTGGCCGTCGCCGGAGCACGGCAAGGTGGCGCCGCCGCCGGACGCGGGCGGCGACGATCCCGGGGTGCCCCAGCGCGTCACCCCGGCCTCCAGCACCGTGACCAACGTGGTGCACGGCACCGGGTCCCGGCATGCCTGACCCGGTGCCGGCAGCGACGGCGCCTGCTCACGCCCCGGCGGCGCGGGCGGCGGCAGGGCAGGCTGCGCCACCGGCGCTCCGCGTCAGCGGGGTGTCGAAGCGCTTCGGCGGCCTGCAGGCGCTGTCGGACGTGGGCATCACCATCCGGACCGGCGAGGTCTACGGCCTCATCGGTCCGAACGGCGCCGGCAAGACGACCTTCTTCAACGTCCTCACCGGCCTCTATGCGCCCGACTCGGGCACCTTCGAGCTCGGCGGCAAGCCCTACAAGCCGAGCGCCGTGCACGAGGTCGCCAAGTCCGGCATCGCGCGGACGTTCCAGAACATCCGCCTCTTCTCCGACATGACGGCGCTCGAGAACGTCATGGTCGGGAGGCACGTGCGGACGCACTCCGGCCTGGTCGGCGCCATCTTCCGCACCGCCTCGTTCAAGGCCGAGGAAGCCGCGATAGCGGCGCGGGCGCAGGAGCTGCTCGACTACGTGGGCATCGGCGGCTTCGCCGAGTACAAGGCGCGCACCCTGAGCTACGGCGACCAGCGCCGGCTCGAGGTCGCGCGGGCGCTCGCCACCGACCCGAAGCTGATCGCCCTCGACGAGCCGGCCGCCGGCATGAACGCGACCGAGAAGGTGACGCTGCGCGAGCTGATCGACCGCATCCGCAACGACGGCCGGACCATCCTGCTGATCGAGCACGACGTCAAGCTCGTCATGGGCCTGTGCGACCGCGTCACGGTGCTCGACTACGGCAAGCAGATCGCCGAGGGCACGCCGGCCGAGGTGCAGAAGAACGAGAAGGTGATCGAGGCTTACCTCGGGCGTTCGCCCGAGGTAAGCCTGTCGGCACAGGATGGGATCACCCCCATCCCGACCTTCCCCCTCGAAGGGGGAAGGCCATAAGCGTCGCCGCCTCATCGCCTTTGCTGGCCGTGCGCGACCTCAAGGTCGCCTACGGCGGCATCCAGGCGGTCAAGGGCGTCTCTTTCGAGGTGCTGAAGGGCGAGCTGGTCAGCCTGATCGGCGCCAACGGCGCGGGCAAGACGACGACCCTCAAGGCCATCACCGGAACCCAGCCGGCGGCGAGCGGCGTCATCGAGTTCATGGGCCGCGACATCCGCGGCCAGGGGCCGTGGGACCTCGTCGCGCAGGGCCTGGTGATGGTGCCGGAGGGCCGCGGCACCTTCGCCCGCATGAGCATCACCGAGAACCTGCAGATGGGCGCCTTCGTCCGCGACGACCAGGCCGAGATCGCGGCCGACATCGAGCGTGTCTTCGCCATCTTTCCGCGCCTGAAGGAGCGCCGCAACCAGCTCGCCGGGACGATGAGCGGCGGCGAGCAGCAGATGCTGGCCATGGGCCGCGGCCTCATGGCCCGGCCCAAGGTGCTGCTCCTCGACGAGCCGTCGATGGGCCTGTCGCCGATGATGGTCGACAAGATCTTCGAGGTCGTCAACGACATCCACCAGCAGGGCACGACCATCCTCCTGGTCGAGCAGAACGCGAGCCGCGCCCTGCAGCTTGCCTCGCGCGGATACGTGATGGACAGTGGCGAGGTGACGATGAGCGGCGAGGCGCGGGCGCTCCTCGCCGACCCCAAGGTCCGGGCCGCCTACCTGGGCGAGTGACGCCGGGCGCGACGATAGAATCGCGGCTTCAGATCGGGTGTCGAGTCGGCAGGCTGAAGGCAGTTCTGCGACGCACCCTTGCCAGCGATGACCGAGAGCCGGCTCCTGCCGAGACCGCCCATTTCTCCCGTACCGGCCGCACCTGACGCTGCCTTCGACTGCGACGTCCTCGTCGTCGGCGGCGGCCCCGCCGGATCGACCGTCGCCGCCCTCCTGGCCGAACGCGGCCGCGACGTGGTCCTGGTGGAAAAGGCGCATCACCCGCGCTTTCACATCGGCGAGTCGCTGCTGCCCGCCAACGTGGCGCTGTTCGACAAGCTCGGCCTGCGCGACCAGGTCGAGGCGATCGGCATGCCGAAGTGGGGCGTCGAGTTCGTCTCGCCCGACCACGAGCACCGCCAGTTCGTCGAGTTCGCCGACGCCTGGGACAAGTCGATGCCGTACGCATGGCAGGTGCGCCGTTCCGAGCTCGACGAGCTCCTGTTCCGCAACGCCGCCGCCCAGGGCGCGCGCACGCTCGAAGGGCACCGGGTCCGCGAGGTCGTCTTCGACGCCGAGGGCGCCACGGCCCGCGTCGAGCCGGAGCATGGCGAGCACAGGTCCTGCAGGGCCCGCTTCGTCATCGACGCCTCGGGCCGCGATACCGTGCTCGCAAACCAGTTCCGCTGCAAGCAGAAGAGCCCGCGCCACAACAGCTCGGCCCTGTACGGCCACTTCACGGGAGCGGAACGTCTGCCCGGCAAGCTGGAGGGCAACATCACCATCCTGTGGTTCCAGCACGGCTGGTTCTGGTTCATCCCCCTGGCCGACGGCACGACCAGCATCGGCGCCGTCTGCTGGCCCTACTACCTGAAGTCGCGCAGCAAGCCGCTGCCCGAGTTCTTCCGCGACACCATCGCGCTCTGCCCCGAGCTGGCCCGTCGGCTCGAAGGCGCGGCGCTCGTCGAGGAACGCGTCTATGCCACGGGCAACTACTCGTACGCAAGCACCCGCAGCAGCGGCGAACGCTTCCTGCTCCTCGGCGATGCCTATGCCTTCATCGACCCGGTGTTCTCGTCCGGCGTGTTCCTGGCGATGCAGAACGCCTTCCAGGGCGCCGACGTGGTCGAGGCCGTGCTCGACCGTCGCCGCGAGGCCACGGCCCTGCGCCGCGCCTACGACCGCAGCGTCGCCTTCGGGCCGCGCGAGTTCTCCTGGTTCATCTTCCGCGTCACGAACCCGACGATGCGCGAGTTCTTCATGGCGCCGGAGAACCCGTTCCGCGTCAAGGAAGCGCTGCTGTCCCTGCTCGCCGGCGACATCTACGGCAAGACACCCATCTGGGGCTCCATCCGCGTCCTCAAGGCGCTCTACTACCTCGTGTCCGCCGCCAATCTCAAGCGCACGGTGCAGGCCTGGATGCGGCGCCGGGTCAATATCCGCGACGTCGAGGCAGCTGCCTCGTGAGCGCAGCCGGTGCGGCACGGCGGCTTCTCGCGCACTGTCTTCTGCCCGGCTGCGCCCTCGCGGCTGCCGGCGCGTCGGGCGACGAGCTGCCGATGCCCGGCCCGGTCGTCGACGGCGAGGTGGTGCGGACGGGCGACGCCGCCAGCCTGCCGGCGAGCGAGCCGCTGTGGGAGCTCGGGCTCGGCGTCGCCGCCGTCCGCTTCCCGGACTACCGCGGCTCGGACCAGACGAGCACGCACGTCCTGCCGCTGCCCTTCGTCGCCTACCGGGGCCGCTTCCTGCGCGCCGACCGCGACGGCGCCCGCGCCATCATCTTCGCCGGCCGCCGCATCGAGGTCGACGTGAGCCTCTCGGCCTCGGTGCCGACCGAGAGCAAGGACAACGAGGCCCGGCGCGGCATGCGCGACCTGCCCGGCACCTTCGAGATCGGCCCGAACATGAACGTGGAGCTGTGGCAGTCGGCCGACCGGCGCTACAAGCTCGACCTCCGCCTGCCGGTGCGCGAGGCGATCACCCTGCAGCGCTCACCGCGCGCCATCGGCGTCACCTTCTCGCCCAACATCAACCTCGACATCCGCAACCTCGCCGGCCGCTGGAACATCGGCCTGCTCGGCGGGCCGCTGTACGCCGACCGGCGCTACCACCAGCACTTCTACGGCGTCGCGCCGGAGTTCGCGACCTCCACGCGCGCCGCCTACTCGGCTCCCGGCGGCTACGCCGGCTGGCGGGCGACGACGGCGTTCTCGCGCCGGCTCGGCAACGCCTGGCTCGGCGGCTTCGTCCGCTACGACGATCTCGATGGCGCCGTCTTCGCCGCCAGCCCGCTCGTTCGTCGCGAGCGCTCCTTCACGGCCGGCTTCGGCATCTCATGGATCTTCGCAGTCTCGAATCAGCGCGTCGCGATCGACGAGTGACGGCGGCACCCGGCCGGGCCCCCGGCCTGCACCACCGGATCCTGTTCGCGATCGTCATCGTCCAGCTCGGCCTGACGTCGTTGCTCTGGAACCTGGTCGCGCCGCTTATCGGGCTGATCGCCCCGCCCCATCTCGGCGCCCGCCTCGGCCGCGAGGGGGTCTCGCGCATCTATCGCTGGTGCTGGTGGACGGCCGAGGCCGTCGGCATGATGCGCATCGACTCGAGCGCGCTCGACGCCCTGCGCGACGAGCCGGGCGGGCTCATCGTCGCCTGCAACCACCCGACCATGCTCGACGCGATGATCGTCGTCGCGCGGCTGCGCCGTGGCGTCTGCATCATGAAGTCCGAGCTGCTGCGCAACATCTTCCTCGGCGGCGGCTCGCGGCTGGCCCGCTACATCGGCAACGATGTCGGCCGCGACATGATCCGGGCCGCCGTCGCCACCCTGCGCGAAGGCAACCAGCTCGTCCTCTTCCCCGAAGGCACCCGTACGGTGACGCCGCCGCTCAACCCGTTCAAGCCGGGCATCACGCTGATCGCCCACCTGGCGCAGGCGCCGATCCAGACCGTCCTGATCGAGACCGACTCGCCCTACCTGAGCAAGGGCTGGCCGCTCCTGCGGACGCCGCCCGGGCCGGTGACGATCCGGGTCCGCCTCGGCGAGCGTTTTCCGCCCGACGCCGACCATCGCGCGACCCTGCGCCGCCTCGAGGCCTACTTCGCGCGCGAGCTCGGTCGATGACGCCAGCGTCGCCGCCGTCGTCGTGTAGTCACCTCGTCGTCGTTCCCAGCTACAACACCGGGGCCAAGGTCTACGAGACCGTGCGGTCGGCACGCGCCGCGTGGTCACCGGTGTGGGTGGTCGTCGACGGCAGCGACGACGGCACGGCCGCGGGCCTGAAGGCGATGGCTGCGGCCGATCCGGGCCTGCGCGTCGAGGTCCTGCCCCGCAACCAGGGCAAGGGCGCCGCGGTCCTGCACGCGCTGGAGGCCGCCCGTGCCGCCGGATTCAGGCACGCGCTGACCATGGATTCCGACGGCCAGCATCCGGCCGACCTGATCGCCGCCTTCATGGCGGCGTCGGCCGAGCGGCCCGACGCGATGATCCTAGGGCGACCCGTCTTCGACGCCTCGGCGCCGCTGCTGCGGGTGCGCGGCCGGCGCCTGTCGAACATGTGGACGAACCTCGAGACGCTGTTCGCCGGCATCGACGACTCGCTGTACGGGTTTCGCGTCTACCCGATCGCGCCCCTCGTCGACATCATGCGGGCGCACGCCTGGATGCGCCGCTTCGACTTCGACACCGAGGCCGTGGTCCGCCTCGCCTGGCACGGCGTGACGCCGATCAACATCGCCGCGCCGGTCCGGTACCTGCGTCCGGACGAAGGCGGCGTCTCGCACTTTCGCTACGGCCGCGACAACGTCCTGCTGAGCTGGATGCACCTGCGCCTGATGGGCGGGTTCCTCTGGCGCCTGCCCGGGCTGGTCGCGCGCCGGATGGCCGGGCGGCCGCCGTTCAGATCATCGCGCCGTTGATCGAGACGACCTGGCCGCTGATGTAGCCGGCCTCGTCGGAGGCGAGGAAGGCGACCAGTGCCGCGACCTCGGCGGCGGTGCCGGGGCGCTTCATCGGCACCATCTTCTCGATCGCGGCTCGATCGAAGGTCGCCTCGGCCATGCCGGTGTCGATGATGCCCGGCGCCACCGCGTTGACGGTGATGCCGCGGCTGGCCAGCTCCAGGGCCAGCGCCTTGGTGGCGCTGTTGAGCGCGCCCTTGGCCGCCGCGTAGTTGACCTGGCCGCGGTTGCCGGTGAGCGAGGCGATCGACGACAGGTTGACGATCCGGCCCCAGCGCGTGCGGATCATCGGCATCACGAGCGGCTGGGTGACGTTGAAGAAGCCGTTCACGGAGACGTCGATGACGCGTTGCCATTGCGCCTGGCGCAGCGCCGGAAAGGCAGCGTCGTCGTGCACGCCGGCGTTGTTGACGACGATCTGCACCGGGCCGCCGGCGAGCAGGCGCGCGCACGCTGCCTCGGTGGCGGCACGGTCTGTGACGTCGAAGGCGATCGCCTCGCCGCTGCCGCCCGCGGCCACGATGGCGTCGACGACCGTCTGAGCCGCATCGAGGCGGCTGTTCGCGTGGGCGATGACGTGTGCGCCGTCCCGACCGAGCCGCTCGGCGACGGCGCGGCCGATGCCGCCGCTGGCGCCGGTGACGAGGGCGCGCTTCATCGCGCTCACGACGCCGCCGCGAGGGCGGTGTTGAGGACCACGGCGAGCCGGCCGGTCGCCAGCGTGCGGCCGGCGTGCGCGAGCGAGAAGGCGTAGAGGATGCGGCTCGCGTCGGCCGCTTGGCGGCAGGCGGAGACGAGCAGCGTGTCGGGGTCGGCGGCCGGCAGGTCGTCGAGGCGCCAGAGCGCGAGGCGCACGTCTCGCGCGCTGGCCAGGAAGCCGGGCGACGCCTTCGTTCCCGCCGCGCTGGCGCAAAGCGCCCCGTGCAGGGCCATCGCCTGCGCCGCGTACTCGATGGCTGCGCTCGCGAGCAGGCCGCTGCGCGTGCGCAGCGGGTGCGTCGGGTCGCGGTGATTGACCGCCTCGCATTCCACGCCGGCGTCGTCCCACGACGTCATCCGCTCGAGAAGGCACATCGGGCCGCGGTGCGGGATGCGCGCCGCGATGCCGGCGCGGTCGAGCGTCGCCGGCTCGGCACCGTCGGTCATGGCCGCGGCTCGCGGACGTCGCCGACGAGCAGGATGTTCGCGAACGGCGTGCCCGCGTGCATCGGCAGGCTGGTCACGGCGAAGCCCAGCTCGTCGAGCCGCGCCAGCCACTCGGACAGGGTGCGGCCGAAGCGCGGCGGCACCCGGTGGCCGCGGACGAAGGTGACGATGCGGTCGACCCACTGGCTGGTGCGGAAGCGGCTTCGCGTCGAGGCGTCGCCGACGCGCAGGATGAGGCGGCCGCCGCCGCCGAGAGCGCCGCGCACGCGGTCGAGGACGGCGTCCTGCTCGGCGACGCTGATGTAGTGCAGGACGTCGAGGACGACGACCGCGTCCGAACGCGGGAAGACGGCCGTGCGCATGTCGGCGCAGACGAAGTCGGCGCGGTCGCCGAGGGCGGCCTGGGCCCGGGCCACATCGCGCGCCATCAGCTCGATGCCGGTGATCCGGGCCCCCGTGGGCGCCGCCGCCCAGCGCCTGGACCAGCGGCCTTCGCGCTCGGCGGTTCCGGCGGCATCGACCAGGCTGGCGAGCAGGCCCTGGCCGCAACCGATGTCGAGCACGCGCGCCCGCGGCGCGATCAGTCCGTGTTCCACCAGGTGCCCGAACACCGGGTCCCAGCGCAGCTTGCCGCGGGCGAAGTGCCAGGCGAAGCGGCCCGAACGCCGGTACGGCTCGCTCGCCGCATCGACGAGCGCTCGCCACAACGCGGCCGGCGCGGCGTCGCTCACTCGGCGTCGCTGCCGCGCGCCGCGGCCGGCAAGGTCACGGCGCGCAGGCCGGCGTGGGCGAAGCGAGCCAGGAGCTCGGGCAGGGCGACGAGGATCAGCGGCTGGTCGCTGTCGGTGCGCGCGGCGTTGCCGTCGTGCAGGAGCAGGATGTCGCCGGCGGCGAGGCCGCGGCTCAGGCGCGCGACCAGCGCCGCCGGATCGCGCCGGATCGTGTCGTAGCCGCGCCGCGTCCAGCTCACCAGCTGCAGGTCGAGCCGCTGCAGCGCCGGCGCGAGGAATGGGTTGCGCAGGCCCGCGGGGGCACGGAAGAAGCGGGGTGCCACGCCGGTGATGTCGGCAAGGCGGTCCTGTGCGGCGCGGATCTCGGCCCTCATGCGCGCCGGCCCGAGCAGCGAGAAGGCCTTCGAATGCCGGTCGCTGTGGTTCTGCACGCTGTGGCCGCGCCGGATGATCTCGCGGCAGAGCCCCGGCTGCGCCGCCGCGGTCCGGGCGATGCAGAAGAAGGTGGCCGAAACGCGCGCCGCATCGAGCTGGTCGAGCACCGCCGGCGTGACGGCGGGGTCGGGACCGTCGTCGATCGTCAGGGCGATCTCGCGCCGTGCCGTCGCGGCCGCCGGCAGCCGGGTCCAGTTCGAGCCGAGCCAGCGCGAGCGCGGCCAGAGGCCGCCGCCGGTAAGCGCGAGGTGGTTGGCCGCGACGGCGCCCAGGGCCCACGGCCACTCGGCCGGGAACGCAGCGGCCGAGATGCCGGCGCCGACGTGCACGGCCGCGCTCGCAGTCACGTAGGGCGGCCACGACCAAGGCCTGCCGGGGACAGCGCCGACCGGCGAGGCAGGGGTGCGGGGGTCGGTCGGCGGGGTCGTCACGGCGCGGCGATTTTCCCATAGGCGCCCGGCCGCTTCGACGCGGTGCCGATGAGCGCGGCCGAGAAAACGAGGCACAGCAGGGCACCCGGGGCGACGACCTCGCCAATGGCGCGCAGCACCGGGATGCCAGACACCGCGAGCAGGCCGAACGAGGCTACCGTGGTGAGGTTGGCGAGAAGCAGCGAGGCCAGGGTATCGCTGTCCTCGTGGCTTTCGCGGCCGTCGTGGCCGGTTGGGCCGCGCTCGCGCAGGTGGTCGAAGAAGAGCGCGTAGTTGGAGCCGATCGCCACCGTGAGGAGGATGCCGACCAGGTGCAGGATGCCGAAGTCCACGCCCGCTGCCGACAAGCTGCCGAGGACGAGCAGCGTCGCCGCCGCGATCGGCACGACGATGCGGCCGAGACGGCGCGCGCTGCGCAGGTGCCAGCCGAGCAGGGCGAGCACGGCCGCCGCGCCGAGCGCCGCCTGCCACGCCGCCTGCACGAGGAAGCGGTCATAGATGGCGTCGAGCTCGGCCTTGACCGCCACCGGCCGGGCGCCGGGCACGTCGGCGAGCGCCGCGCGCAGCCGGTCCGCGTCGAGCCCGCCGCGCTCCGGCAGCTGCAGGTTGATCAGGGCCCGCCACGGGCGTGCACCGTCGCCGCGCAGGAGCAGCCCGTCGACGGCGACGGCCAGCGGCGTGCCGTCGAGGTCGGCGCGCACGATCGGTGCCTGCGCGCGTGCCGCCTGCACGTCGGCGATGAAGGGCGCGAGGCGAGCGGCGGGCAGCGCGCCGCCTTCGGTCGCCGCGATCAGGCGCTCCCTCAGCGTCGCTTCATCGGGAAGGGCAGCTCGGCGCGCCGCTTGAGTGGCCACGCTGGGCAGGAAGCGCGCCGGCGAGTCGTAGCCCTGCAGCAGGCCTTCGCCGACGAGGCGGTCGAGGCGGGCGCCGACCGCCTCGGCTGCTTCCAGCGCGGCGGCCTCGCTCGGCGCCGACACGGCGACGAGCACGCCGGCGTCGGGGGCGCCGGCGTCGGCGCGCAGGGCGGCGTCGACGCCGAGGTCGGCCGGGTCGACGGGGCTGAGGGCCATCAGGTCGCCGCGCCACGGCGAGGGCAGGAGGGCGAGCGCGGCGGCGGCGACGAGCGTGACGGCGAGGAACGCCCAGCGCAGGCGCGGCAGCGCGGTGGCGCAAGCCTGCATGAAGCGGCCGAGCTGCCGTCGCAGCCCCTGGCCGGGCGCGCCGCGCGGCGCCAGCACGGGGAACACGAAGCGTGTCGTCGCCGCCGCCGCGAGCAGGCCGGCGATGGAGAAGACGCCGAGCTGGGCCAGGCCGGGAAAGCCCGAGAAGACGAGCGCGGCGAAGCCGACCAGCGACGTGAGCAGCCCGAGCCGGATCGTCGGCCAGCTCTCGCGCAGCCAGCGCTGCGCCGGTGTCGCCGCGGCACTCGTCGAAACGGCGCCGGGACGTGCCTGGATCAGGTAGTAGATCGCGTAGTCGACCGCCTCGCCGATCAGCGTCGTGCCGAAGCCGAGCGTCATGCCGTGCACCTGCGAGAAGCCGATGCTCACCGCCGCGATGCCGGCGAGCACGCCGGTCGCCACCGGCAGCATGGCGATCGCCAGCGAGCGCAGCGAGGCGAAGGCGATGAGCAGGAAGACGACGATCAGCGCCGAGCCGACGATCGCCAGCCGCTCGACCGCGCTCCTGATGCGCTCGCGCGACGAAACGCCGAACTTGCCGGCGCCCGAGACCTGCAGGCGCAGGCCCGGTGCCGCGCCCTGGGCGAAGGCGGCGTCGATGGCCGCGAGCGCCGCCTGCTGGCCGTCGAGGTCGCCGCCGTCGGCGCGCGTGGTGGCGACGAGCACCGCTCGCGGCGCCGTCCGCGACACCCAGACCCCGTTCTCGCTGCGCGGCGCCCGCGCCGGCGTCATCGCCTCGGCGATGCGCAGTGTCTCGCCGGTCGGGTCGCGAAAGACGATCGGCTTGAGCAGCGAGCCGGCAGGCGTGCCGAGCAGCGACACCGTCTCGTCGATGGCATTGCGCAGGCCGTCGACGCTGAACCGCTCGGCATCGACCGCGGGGCTCAGCGCATAGCGTCGCTCGAAGACGAGACGGCCGACGTCGGCCCAGGCGGCGGTGTCGCCGTTGCTGACGGAGGTGAAGCGCGGGTCGGCACGCAGGGTGGCAGCGAGCTGCCGCGATGCCTCGGCGCGCTGCGCCGTGCCTTCGGCCGCCGTGCCGCCTTCGATGCCGATGAAGACCATGCGCGAGGCGGCGCCGTCCTTGACCTGGTCGAGCAGCACCGCCTGCTCCGGCGTCGGCGCCGACGGCAGGAACGCCGAGAGGTCGGCGACGTAGTGGGCGCGAATCGCGACGACCCCTGCCAGCGTGCAGCCGGCCAGCCACACGAGCACCGCGATGAGGCCGCCCCGGCGGCGCGGGGTCGTCCCGGGATCCATCGATTCAGGACCGGGCGCGTGCGGGCGCCACCGGCGTGATCGTCATGACCGAGCGGTCGCCGTCGGCGAGCAGCACCTGCACCTGGCGAACCACCGCGCCGCCGCCGGCGACGCGCACCTGCGCCACCTGGCCGCGCAGGCGCGCGTCGCGCGGCACGAGCTCGAGCGCCCAGGCGTCGGCACTGCCGGAAAGCGCGGTTTCGAACAGGCGCTCCAGCGCCTGCCGGTTGCCGGTCAGCGTCCCGCGCACGGCCTCGACGATGACCGCCGCTTCCGGCGACGCGTCGAGCTGCATCGTCCGGCTGCGCTCGCCGAGGCTCATCGTCAGGGTGTTGCCCTCGACCGCGAGCTTCTCGCGGCGCGGCCGCAGCGTCTCGCGCACGAATACGTCGGGGGCGCGGAACGACAGGCGGCCGGCCGACTCGAGCGTGCGGTCGAGCATCTCGACGCGGCGCGTCTCGGTGAACGTGGCCTCGCCGGACTTGACCTGGGCCAGCAGCGCCGTCAGCGTCGCCAGGTCGAACGGCGAAGCGGCCCGCGATGGCCACGGCACGGCGGCCAGGCCGCCGGCCATGGCCAGCGCGAGGACGAGGGACCGCCGTTCAGTTCGGACCTTGGTGCTGGGGGTCGGCCGGTGCATCGGACCAGAAGTCGTAGAAATTGAACCAGTTGTAGGGTGCTTCGCGGCAGAGCGCTTCGACGATGGCGGCGTAGCGCTCGACGCCTTCGCGGATCGCCGCGTCGCGCTCGGCGCCGGTCATCGAGCGGGTCTGGCTGTAGTCGATGATCGGCATGAAGCGGAGGTCGTAGTGTCCGCCGCCGCGGTAGATCCCGGCCATGAAGACCACTTTGCGGCGCAGCATCGCAGCCAGGCGGAACGGCCCGTCGGGAAACCAGGCCGGCGCGCCGAGGAAGTCGACGGCGACGGCTTTCGACCGATGCGAGTTGCCGGGCAGGCTGCGGTCGGCGAGCAGGCCGGCGAGGCCGCCGTCGTCGAGCCACTCGCGCAGCTGCAGCATGGCGTCGATGCGGCCGAGGCCGATCGTGTGCAGCCTGGCCTGCGGCGCGATCGCCGCCAGCGTGTCGTTGAGCAGGCGCGCGTTGTCCTCGTACATGATCATGGCCACGCGCAGGCCCTTGTCGAGGCCGATCATGCGCAGCGCCTCGAAGCTGCCGAAGTGGGCGCCGAAGGCGAGCACGCCTTCGCCGCGCTGCGCGGTTGCCATGACGTCGGCCACGCCGTGCGCCTCGAACTCGAACTGCTCGAACCGCTCCTGCAGCAGGTAGACGCGGTCGAGCACGACCGAGGCGAAGCTGAGCACGTGGCGAAAGCCGTCGTGCCAGGTGATGGGACGGCCGAGCACGCGGGCCAGATAGGCCCGCGACGCGTCGCGAGCCGAGCCGCCGAAGATCACGAAATAGAGGGCGATCGGCGGCAGCAGCAGTCGCGTCGCCCGCCGTCCCGCGGCCAGCGCGATCCAGCGCATGAGGCGCAGCATCGGCAGGTTGGTGCGCTCGCGCTGGTGCGCCCAATCGGTGGGCGGTGCGGCGCTGCCCTCGACCTTCATGGGAGCGCGGCGATGTCGACGCGACCGAACTGGCCGCTGGCAGCGACCTGCTCGCCCTCGCGGACGGTCCAGGCGAGCGCCGTCGCGCCGAGGTTGAAGTCGATCGTCAACGTCGTGCCGGGGCGCACCGGGGCCAGGAACTTGGCGACGCCCAGGCGCGGCGCCCGGCCGACGCAGGCGGCGAGCGCCGCGTCGGCGTGCGCTGCCTCGAGCACCTCGGCGAGGAGGGCGACGCCGGGCAGGAGCGGCTGGCCGGGGAAGTGGCCGTCGAACGCCGGGTGGTCGGCTGCGATCTCGACCCGTTGCGACACGATACCGGTCATGCGCCCTCGCGCCGCGCCGCCGCGGCCGCCAGGGCGCCGAGTGCCGCCTGCGTCAGCTTACCCGTCGCCTCGCGCGGCAGCGCGTCGAGGTGGACGATGCGGCGCGGCAGGAAGGCGGCATCGACGCGCTCGCGCAGGGCGGCCCGGATCTGCTGGCCCGACAGGCCGGGCGCGACGACGAAGGCGAGCAGCCGCGTCACGCCAGCGCCGTCCCCGTCGCCGTCGCCGTCGTGGGTGCCGCCCGGCGGCATCCAGAACGCGCCGTCGACGACGCCGTCGATCGAATTGAGGTGGAAGTTCAGGTGCCCGACCGAGCTGCGCTTGCCGGCGACGTTCACCAGGTCGTTGGAGCGGCCGAGCAGGCGGAAGGTCTCGGCGTCGATGACCTCGAGCACGTCGGCGAGGACGGTCGCTTGCGGCACGTGGCCACCGCTCACGCTGGCGGCGCTGCCGTCGCCGGTCAGGCGCAGGCCGTCGAAGGTGCGCCATTCCGCGCCGGCGGTCGTCCGCCGCGTCGCCACCTGGCCGGCTTCCGTGCAGCCGTAAATCTCGAGCAGCGGTGCCTGCAGCACCTGCTCGGCGCGCGCCGCTAGCTGCGGCGCCAGCGGCGCGGTGGCGCAGACGACGAGGCCGAGCGCCGGCTGGGCCTGGCCCGAATCGAGCACTCCTTGAGGTGGAACGGGGTGGTGACCAGGATGCGCGGCGCCGGCACGGCAGCGAGCGCGGCGGCGACGTCGGCCGGGTAGAACGGGCGGCCGGCCGCGAAGGCGGCGCCGCCGTGCATGGCGATCAGCACGCTCGACTCGAAGCCGTACATGTGCTGCGGCGGCACGGTGGCGACGAGCGCCATCCCGTCGAGGCCGGGGCGGCCGACGCCCTGGGCCAGGCGCGCAGCCTCCGCCCGCGCGTTGCGCACGAGCAGGCCCCAGGGCTTGGCATGAGGGACCGGTTCGCCGGTGGATCCCGACGTGAGGACGTGCGCGGCGACGAGGTCAGCATCGATCGACGGCACGGCCTCGACGCCGGTCGTGCCGGCACTGCCGACCGCGTGAGCCACGCTCGGCAGGCCGTGTCCGTCGCCCCCCGGTTCGACCAGCGCATACGTGCCGGCGAAGCGGGTGCGCAGTCGCACGACGGTGTCGGGCAGGTGGTTCGGCGGCAGCAGGCTGGTGTGGCCACGCAGGAGGGCGGCGCCGAGGCCGACCGCGAACCGGTAGCGGTCGCTCGACAGGTTGAGCATCGCGCCGCTGGCGGGTAGCCGCTTCGCGAGCGCCGCCGCATCGGCGAGGTACTGGCGCCGCGTGATCGGCGCGCCGTCTCGCCATGCGATCGGTGTGCCGAGGTCGCCGGCGAGGAGCGGCGCCTCGGTCATGGGGCCGGGCCCGCCGGTCGTTCGCCGCCGGCATCGCGCTGCGAGTAGGCGCGCATCGCCTGGCCCAGCGTCGCCCGCTCGAACTCCGGGTGCAGGCGATAGCGCAGCACGTACTCGCCGACGAAGAGAAGCACCATCGCCAGTGGCGTCACCAGGTTGGCGAACACGGCCCAGGCCTCGAACGGCGCGAACGCATAGAGCCCGACCGACACGCTGGCCATCGTCGCGAAGTACAAGGTCCACGCGGCCGTGACCTTGCGCGCGTAGTGGGCCATCGGGGCCGTGAGCCCGCCGTGCACGCGCCGGGCCAGGGCGGTGATCAGCGGCTCCCTGCCGGCTTGGAGGGTGCCTCCGAAGACGAAGGCAAGGAGCAGGTGGATGCCGGCGTGCTGGGCCAGGTAGAGCGTGCCCGGCGCGAGACCGCCGCCGCGCCACGCCTGGACGACGAGCGTCGCCGTCGCCAGGCCGGCGACGACCGCGAGCAGGCGCATCCCGTTGCGGGCGGCGTAGAGCGCGGTCAAGGCCAGCATCGGCCCGACCACCACGACCGCGTTCCAGCCGGAGGCCGGAGCCCGCGTCATCAGCCAGTGGCTGGCCGCCACGTAGGCCAGGCCGGTCAAGCCGGCCAGCACGTAGCGCGCGCGCATGGTCGGCGCCTCCTCAGGACTGGCGATGCGCGGCGATGTGGTCGGCCAGGCTCGCCAGCGACTTGAAGATGCGGACGTTGTCCTCGTCGTCGGAGCGGAGCTGGAAGCCGTAGCGCTGCGACACGACGAGGGCGACCTCGAGGATGTCGATCGAGTCCAGGCCGAGGCCTTCGCCGTAGAGGGCTGCCTGCGGGTCGATCGCCGCGGGGTCGGTGTCGAGGTTGAGCGCTTCCACGAGCAGCCCGGCTACCTCGCGCTGCAGGTCGGTTTGTTGAAAAGTCATGCGTCTCGTCGGAGGCAGTGGGTTCCGCCGCAGCGGGGGCCGGAGGTCCGGCGATCAGAGGTGGCGGTCGGCAGCCGACGGCGGAAGTTGCGCTTGCGAAGCGACCG
>NZ_JANODC010000398.1:0-8092 GCF_031412495.1 Rhizobacter sp.
GGCGAAGCGCAGCGGCCCGATCTTCGAGCCGTCGTAGCTCTCGTGCCGCAGCGAGATCGTCCCGGTGTTGAAGTCGCCGACGAAGATGCGCGTGTCCATCACGCAGTCGGAGCGCTCGAAGTCGAGGCCGCCGGTGCGCGAGGGCTCGCTCGAGCCCCAGCAGCGCATGAAGACGTCGGGCGGCACCGGCACCAGGTAGCGTGGATGGGTCGCCGCCTTCCAGCCCTGCTGGATAAAGCGATCGGTGAGCAGGGCCTGGTGCTGCTGCAGCTGCTCCTCGAGGATGGGGTAGGCCGGCGCGCTCATCGGCGCCGCCTTGCGCCCGCTCGCCAGCAACACCTGGGCGAACGACGCCGGGACCAGGAAGCTGACCTGCTCGCCGTCGACGCGGCGGGCGACGTTGATGCCGATGACGCGCCCTTCCTCGTCGAGCGCCGGCCCGCCGCTCATGCCGCCCGAGAGCGCGCCGCCGAAGAAGATCTGCGGGTAGAAGCTGCGCCGGACGAGGCCGTTGTAGGTGCCCTGGGTCACCGCGAAGCCGACGTCGAGCGGGTTGCCGAGAGAATAGATGCGCTCGCCTTGGGCGAACGGCTGGTCGGCGGGCCGGAAGGGGAGCGCCTCGAACGTGCGTCCGGCGGCGTCGCCGGCGCGCAGCAGCGCCAGGTCGTGCAGGACGTCGATCTGCAGGATCTGCAGCGGCGCCTCGCGCCCGTCGGCGGTGACGTAGAGCAGGTCGTGCCGCTCCGGCTTCAGCGCCGCTTCGCTGACGACGTGGAAGTTGGTGACGATGTGGCCTTCGGCGGTGACCAGGAAGCCCGAGCCGACCGAGGTCTGGCTGGCGCGGCCCTTCAGCACGGTGCGAATCTGGACCAGCGACGGGCGCGCCTGCTCGTAGATCTTGCGCGCCGAGAGCGACACCGGCGCCGTGGGCGCGGCGCCTGCGGCGGCGGCACCGGCCGCGCCGGGAAGCACCGGCGCCGCCGCTTCCGACGCGGCGGCTGCCGGCGCCTGGGCCTGTGCGATGGGTCGGGTCTGCGCCGCTGCCGACGCCGCGGCGAGCAACAGCAGCGCCTGGACGGCGCCGCGCATCAGCTTGCTTTGCATCGATCCATTCTACGGAGGGCAAAGGGAAGAACCGGGTCCAGGACGGCCCGGTCGCGCTGATAGAGTCGGCCGTCCGCAGCCGCGGCAACGAGAGACATCGAGGAGACGATCCCATGAAACGTCGCGACCTGATCCAGGCCGCCCTGGCCGGCAGCGCCACCGTGGCCATGCCTTCGCTGGTGCGCGCGCAGGCGCTCGAGAAGCCGAAGCTCACGCTCGCGGTCGGCGGCAAGAACCTGCTGTACTACCTGCCGCTCACCATCGCCGAGACGCGCGGCTATTTCAAGGACGAAGGGCTCGACCTCACCATCGCCGACTTCGCCGGCGGCTCGCGCGCCCTGCAGGCGCTCATCGGCGGCAGCGCCGACATCGTCTCCGGCGCCTTCGAGCACACCATCAACATGCAGGTCAAGGGCCAGCGCCTGCGCGCCTTCGTGCTGCAGGGCCGGGCGCCGCAGATCGTTCTCGGCATCAACCCGAAGACGATGCCCAATTTCAAGTCGGTCGCCGACCTGAAGGGCAAGAAGCTCGGCGTCACCGCGCCGGGCTCGTCGACCAACGTGCTCGCGAACTTCGTCATCGGCAAGGCCGGCCTGAAGCCGACCGACATCTCCGTCATCGGCATCGGCGCCGGCAGCGGCGCGGTTGCGGCGATGCGCTCCGGCCAGATCGACGCCATCTCCAACCTCGACCCGGTGATCACGCTGCTGACGCGCTCGGGCGACCTGAAGATCGTCTCCGACACCCGCATCGTCGCCGAGGCCGAGCGGGTCTTCGGCGGGCCGATGCCGGCCGGCTGCCTCTACACGCAGCAGGCCTTCCTCGACCGCAACCCGAACACCGCCCAGGCGCTCGCCAACGCCATCGTCCGCGCCAACAAGTGGATCCAGGGCGCGGGTCCCGGCGACATCATCAAGGCCGTGCCGGAGAACTACCTGCTCGGCGACCGCGCGGTGTACGTCGACGCTTTCCTCGCCGCCAAGGGCGCGCTCTCGCCCGACGGCATGTTCCCCGAGGCCGGCCCCGAGACCGCGCGCCGCGCCCTGGCCAGCATCGACGCAGAGATCGCCAATGCCAAGATCGACCTCGGCGCGATCTACACCAACGACTTCGTGAAGCGGGCCAACGCGAAGTATCCGAAGGGCTGAGCCGTTGCCCATGGACGACGCGCCGGCGCTGCACCTCGGCGGCATCGCCTGCACCTTTGTCGCGAAGGACGACCCGAGCCAGCGCTACACGGCCGTCCGCGACGTGTCGCTCACCGTCGGCGCGGGCGAGTTCGTCTCGGTGGTCGGGCCGACCGGCTGCGGCAAGAGCACGCTTCTCAACGTCGCCGCCGGCCTGCTCGCGCCGAGCGTCGGCGACGTCCGCGTTTTCGGCGCGCCGCTCGCCGGCCTGAACCGCCGGGCCGGCTACATGTTCCAGACCGAGAGCCTGATGCCGTGGCGGACGGCCCTGCAGAACGTCACCGCGGGCCTCGAGTTCCGCGGCGCGGCCGACGCAGTGGGGCAGGCGGAGGCGTGGCTACGCCGGGTCGGCCTCGGCGGCTTCGGCGACCGCGACCCGCACCAGCTCTCGGGCGGCATGCGCAAGCGCGTCAGCCTGGCCCAGACGCTGGTGCTCGACCCCGACATCATCCTCATGGACGAGCCGTTCTCGGCACTCGACGTGCAGACGCGGCAGCTGATGGAAAACGAGCTGCTCGCGCTCTGGAGCGCGAAGAAGAAGGCGGTGCTCTTCATCACCCACGACCTCGACGAGGCGATCGCGATGAGCGACCGCGTCGTCTGCCTCTCCGCCGGCCCCGCCGCGCACCCGATCGGCGAGTTCGCGATCGATCTCGACCGCCCGCGCGACGTCGCCGAGGTCCGCGTCACGCCGCGCTTCGTCGAGCTGCACAAGGCGATCTGGTCGGTGCTGCGCGACGAGGTGCTGAAGGGCTACCGGCAACAGCAGCAGATCGCGGCATGAAGCACCTCCGGTTATGGCAGGCCGGGCTGCTCGTCGCGGTGTTCGCCGCCTGGCACCTGCTCACCACGCCGGGCCTGCTGCCGAACTTCATGTTCGAGAACGACCGCCAGGCGGCGTTCTTCTTCGGCGAGCCAGTGAAGATCTTCTCGCGCATCTGGAACTGGTTCGTGGTCAACGCCGACATCTACGAGCATCTCTGGGTGACGCTCGTCGAGACGGCGCTCGCCTTCGCCATCGGCACCGCGCTCGGCCTCGTCTTCGGCCTCTGGCTGGCGCTCAGCCCGCTCGCCGCCGCCATCGCCGACCCTTACATCAAGGCGCTCAACAGCATGCCGCGGGTGATCCTGGCGCCGATCTTCTCGGTCTGGTTCGGCCTCGGCATCGCCAGCAAGGTCGCGCTCGGCGTGACCCTGGTCTTCTTCATCGTCTTCTTCAACGTCTACCAGGGCGTGAAGGAGGTCAGCCCGGTGATCCTGGCCAACGCGCGGATGCTCGGCGCGTCGCAGCGGCAGCTGCTTCGCCATGTCTACCTGCCGAGCGCGACGAGCTGGGTCTTCAGCTCGCTGCACACCAGCGTCGGCCTGGCCTTCGTCGGCGCCGTCGTCGGCGAGTACCTCGGCTCGTCGCGCGGCGTCGGCTACCTGATCCTGCAGGCCGAGGGCGCCTTCGACATCAACACGGTGATGGCCGGGATCCTGGTCCTCACCGTGTTCGCGCTCGCCCTCGACGCTGCCGTGGGGAGGATCGAGACGCGGCTGATGCGCTGGCAGCCGGCGGCGGGGGAGACCGAGAAGCTCTGAGGCGACAACACGGCGCGCCGCGTTGTCACTTCGACGTCGGCATCACGAACTCGGCGCCCTTCGGCGTCGACGCCGGCCAGCGCTGCATCACGCTCTTCTGCCGGGTGTAGAAGCGCACCCCTTCCTCGCCGTAGGCGTGCATGTCGCCGAACATGCTGTTCTTCCAGCCGCCGAAGCCGTGCCAGGCCATCGGCACCGGGATCGGCACGTTGATGCCGACCATGCCGATCTGGATGCGCCGGGCGAACTCGCGGGCGACGTTGCCGTCGCTCGTGAAGCAGGCGACGCCGTTGCCGAACTCGTGGCCGTTGACGAGCTCGACGGCTTCGGCGAAGTCGGCGACGCGCACGCACGACAGCACCGGGCCGAAGATCTCCTCGCGGTAGATCTTCATCGTCGGCCGGACGTGGTCGAACAGCGTGCCGCCGGTGAAGTAGCCCTGCTCGTGGCCCTTGACGCTGAGGCCCCGCCCGTCGGCGACCAGGGTCGCGCCCTCGGCCACGCCGGCGGCGATGTACGACTCGACCCGCGTCAGCGCCTCCTTGTTGACGAGCGGGCCCATCTCGGCGTCGAGCTCCATGCCGTTCTTGACCACCAGCCCCTTGGCCCGCTCGGCGAGCAGCGGCACGATCCGGTCGGCGATGTCGCCGACGAGCACGGCGACGCTGATCGCCATGCAGCGCTCTCCGGCCGAGCCGTAGGCGGCGCCGACGAGGGCATCGACCGCCTGCTCGAGGTTGGCATCGGGCATCACGACCATGTGGTTCTTGGCGCCGCCGAGCGCCTGCACGCGCTTGCCGTGGCGGGCGCCGGTCTCGTAGATGTGGCGCGCGATCGGCGTCGAGCCGACGAAGCTGACGGCGCTGACACCGGGGTGCGCGAGCAGCGCATCGACGGCGGTCTTGTCGCCCTGGACGACGTTGAACACGCCGTCCGGGAGGCCGGCCTGCTGCATCAGCTCGGCCATGAACAGCGACGGCGAGGGGTCGCGCTCGCTCGGCTTGAGGATGAAGGTGTTGCCGCAGGCGATCGCCACCGGATACATCCACATCGGAACCATGACGGGGAAGTTGAACGGCGTGATGCCGGCGGCGACGCCGAGCGGCTGGCGCATCGTCCAGTTGTCCATGCCGGTCGAGACCTGCTCGGTGTAGTCGCCCTTCAGCAGCTGCGGGATGCCGCAGGCGAACTCGACGATGTCGATGCCGCGCGCCACCTCGCCCTGGGCGTCGGTGAAGACCTTGCCGTGCTCCGAGGTGATCATCGCCGCCAGCGTGTCGCGGTGCTGGTTGAGCAGGCCCAGGAAGGCGTTGAGGATCCGCGCCCGGCGCAGCGGCGGCGTGTCGGCCCAGGCCGGGAAGGCGGCGCGGGCGGCGGCGACGGCGGCGTCGACGTCCTCGCTGCCGGCGAGCAGCACCTGGCGCGCCACCGCGCCGGTGGCCGGGTTGTAGACGTCGCCGCGGCGCGTGCCGGTGCCGGGCACGGCGCGGCCGCCGATCCAGTGGCCGACGTCGCTGGTGGTGGTGAAGGCCTCGGTGGCACCCATGGCATTGCTCCTTCAAAGACGGTTGAACGGGCCGGTGTGCGCGTGTGCGTGCGGCCAAGTTGCCCAGTATCCGTCAGCGCTGCCGGCCCCGTGGCTTGTCGGGGAGGAGCCCGTCCGCCAGCGCCCGCACCGCGGCCTTCAGCTCGCCCCAGCCGGCGTCGCTGGTGAGGTCGATTCCGCCGAAGACCCTGATCTTGCGGCTGCGCACCAGCAGGTACTGGACACCGGCGATGAGCAGGAGCGTCAGGCCGCGAAGCTCGGGCCGGCGCGCGAACTCGGGGCCGCCGAGCACCTGCGCCGCCCGCTCGCCCCAGGCCTCGCGCTCCGCTTCGAGCAGGGCGACGAGTTCGTTGCGTTCGACCAGCTCGGCGACGAGGATCTCGAGCGTCAGCGGCCGGGCCCGCAGCTCGTCGATGAAGTGCTCGAAGAAGCGCGCGTAGCGTTCACGCAAGGGCAGGCCGAGAAAGGCCTTCGGGTCATCGCCGAGCAGGTCGTCGACGCGCGGCCAGAAGCGGCCGCTCGCCCCCCATTCGGCGAGCAGCTCGGGGAGGCTGCCGAAGTAGCGGTAGAGCAGCACCTTGTCGACGTCGGCTTCCTTGGCGACGGCGTTGACGCCGATCGCCGCGAAGCCGTCGCGCGCCAGGACGGTGCCGACGGCGGCGAGCAGGCGCGCCTTCGTCGCCTCGCGGTCGCGCACCGGGCGAGGCGCCGCAGGGACACGTGCGGTCGGCGTCATGAGCCGGTCATGCGCGCACCACCGCCTCGACACCGCGCCGCGGCGTGCGCTGCTGCGGCGGGGCGTAGCCGACGCGGCAGAACATCTGCACCGGCTCGTCGCTCGCGCTGCGGCCGACGAGCAGCTGGTGCAGGCGCTCGTAGTGCGGTGCCATCTCCGCGAACTCCTGCACCGCCTGGCTCATCGGGTGCACCTGCAGGCCGAGCTCGGTGGCCTTGAGCTGCAGGCGCATGTAGGCGCGGCCGGCGCGGACCTCGTCGCTGCGCGACGACGCCGATCCGGCGGCGCGCGGCGTGGACAGCCAGACGAAGCCCATCGCCGTTCTGCTGTGGCCTTCGAAGCGACCCATCATCTGCTTGTACGCCGTGCTGCCCTCCGCGGGCGGGTTCTGCCGGTCGAAGGCGCCGACGGCGTCGGCGAGCCGCGGCATGAGCGAATTGAGGCTGATGCCGTCGCGGTGGCGGGCGATCTCGGCCGGGCCGACGCGCGTCAGGCGGATGCTCTCCATCACCGTGCGCGGCGTCAGCAGTTCCACCTTCGCGGCGTCCCAGCACAGCTGGCGCAGGGCGTCGCGCCGGGCCGGGTCGACGGTGGCGCCGAAGCGCACGGCGGGGTCGGCGACGGCGGCACGTAGCGCGTCCAGCGCTGCTGGCGGTACGGGGCGGGTCACGTCGTAGTCCACCTTCGCAGTGTGCCGGCGCAGCAGCTGGGCAAAGAGGGGATCGGTGCCGCCGCTGCCCGGCGCAGAGGGGCGCCAGGTGATGCGGGCCACCGGCCGGTCATCGAGCGCACGGGGCGCGAACTCGCCCTCGGGGAAGAGGCGGACCTCGGGCACGACGCCGCGCTCCTGCAGGGCGAGGACGAGCGCCTCGATGAAGGTGCCCTGGCTGACCACGATCTGCCGGAACCACGGGTCGGTCTCGGGGAGCAGCCGTTCGCGGTCGACGCGAAGGACGATGCTGTCGGGCTCGCGCAGGTCGGCCAGCCAGGGCTGCCGGTTGTGCGAGTTCGGCGCCAGAATGGCGTAGCCCAGGGCATGGCGGCGCAGGTCGGCACCGGCGGCCGGGCCGCGCCAGGCATCGACCGCGTCGGCCGGGTAATCGGTCGAGCAGCCGGCCAAGAGGGGCGGCAACGCGGCGGCAGCACAGCCGCCGCCGAGGACGCGAAGGAAGCTGCGGCGGGAGGGGGTCTCGGACATGTGCGACTCCAAGTCACTATAAGGTGACATAGAGTAGTCACCTTTCGGTGACATGTCAAGCAGCGCCTTTGGCGGCACGCACCCCTATCCTTGTCCGATGGCCGCTCCGGCCGCCGAGAGGACCCCATGCTGCGACCCGAAGTCACCATCGACACCCTGCACGCCCGCCAGGCCGACACCCTACCCGGCCGCTACGGCCTGACCGTCACCCGCATCGAGGAACGCGGCCTCGACGCCCAGGTGGTGCTGCAGCCCTGGATGCTGGCGCCGAACGGCTTCCTGCACGCGGCCAGCGTGCTGCTGCTGGCCGACACCTCGTGCGGCTACGCCTGCCTGGCCCACCTTCCGCCCGGAGCGAAGAACTTCACCACCATCGAGCTGAAGAGCAATTTCCTCGGCACCGTCCGCGAAGGAACGATCCAGGCCCAGGCCCGGGCCGATCACCTCGGCCGCACGACCCAGGTCTGGTCGGCGACGGTGTTCGGCGGCAACGGCAAGCCGCTGGCCCTGTTCCGCTGCACGCAGATGATCCTGACGTAGCGCTCAGCCGCGCGCCGCCGGCGCGCCGAGGCCGGCCGAGATGCGCCGGACCGTCGCCAGCAGCGCCTGGCGGGCGGTCGCCAGCGACACCTTGACGTCGCGCTGCCGGAGGTACGGAACGGTCAGGGCGGCGACGGCCCCGTCGCTGTGGTCGAACACCGGCGCGCAGAGATCGGTGACGCCGGTCGTCGTGTCGC
>NZ_JANODC010000399.1:0-10298 GCF_031412495.1 Rhizobacter sp.
AGGGCGGCTGCTTCAACTCGGACAGCGTGGCGGCGATCGACCAGGCCGTTGCCGACGGCGTCGACGTCATCAATTTCTCCATCAGCGGGACCAGCACCAACTTCCTCGACCCGGTCGAGGTCGCCTTCCTGTTCGCCGCCGACGCCGGCGTGTTCGTCGCGACCTCCGCCGGCAACGCCGGGCCCGCCATCAGCACGGTCGCGCATCCGAGCCCGTGGGTCACGACGGTGGCGGCGGGCACGCACAACCGGGATGGCGTAGGTTCGGTCACGCTCGGCGGCACGACCTACAACGGCGCATCGGTGGCCACTGCGATAGGGCCGAAGCCGCTGATCGACTCGGCGGCTGCGGCAATCGCCGGAGCGACGGCGGCGCAACTGGCCCAGGCGGCGCTGTGCTACGGCGCGGCCGACGGCGCCGTCGTGCTTGACCGGGCCAAGGTGGTCGGCAAGGTCGTCGTCTGCGACCGCGGGGCCACGGGGCGCACCAACAAGAGCCTTGCCGTCCAGCAGGCCGGTGGCATCGGCATGATCCTGGTCAACACGAGCCCCAACTCGATCAACGCCGATCTGCACTTCGTGCCGACGGTGCACCTGCGAAGCACCGATCGCGCGGCGGTGAAGGCTTACGCGGCGCTGTCCGGCGCCACTGCCCGGATCAACGACTCCGCGCTCGTCTACAACGCAACGGCGCCGCAGACCGCTGCCTTCTCCTCGCGCGGCCCCCTGCTGGGCGGCAACGGCGACCTGCTGAAGCCCGACCTCATCGCGCCGGGCCAGGACATCCTCGCCGCCGTCTCGCCGGTCGGCTACTACGGGCGGCTGTTCGATGTTCTCAGCGGCACCTCGATGTCCGGCCCGCACGTGGCCGGCCTCGCGGCCTTGCTGAAGGAACTTCATCCGAACTGGTCGCCGATGGCGATCAAGTCGGCGCTGATGACCACCGGGAGCGATGTGCTTCTCGCCAACGGAAGCCCGGCACCGAACACGGATCCGGCCGTGATCTTCGAGCAGGGCGCGGGCCACGTACAGCCGAATGCCGCGATCAACCCGGGGCTGGTCTTCGACTCGGGGTTCAACGACTGGCTGGGCTTCCTGTGCGGAACGCGCCAGCTGACGGCGGCCTACTGCCCCTCGATCACCATCGATCCGAGCAACCTGAACCTGCCGTCGATCGCGATCGGCGACATGGCCGGCGTGCAGACGGTGACGCGGACCGTCACCAATGTGGGCGGCGCAGCCACGTACACGCCGTCGTACACCGGGATGGCGGGATTCAAGGTCGACTTCGAACCGGCGAGCCTCTCGATGGCCGCGGGCAAGACCGCGCAGTTCACGGTGAAGTTCACGCGAACGGATGCTGCTGCGTTGAACGCGTATGGCGGAGGCCAGCTGACGCTGACTGCGGGCCAGACCAAGGTGCGGGTGCCGATGGTGGTCCGGCCGGTGGCGCTCTCGGCGCCGCTGCAGGTGAGCGGCAACGGCAGCCCGATCAATTTCGACGTGACGTTCGGCTACACGGGGCCGTTCAGCGCTACCCCGCGCGGTCTCATCCCGCCGGCGCTCGAGGCGGGAACCGTCGGCCAGGATCCGGACCAGACCTTCAATCCGGCCGACCCTGCCGGCACGATCGTCCTGCAGGTGCCGGTGCCGTCCGGCACGACGTACGCGAGGTTCGCGCTGTTCGATGCGGACGTTGCGCCAGGAAGCGACGTCGACCTGTACGTCTACAACGAGGCTGGCGTGCTGGTGGCGCTCAGCGGCAGCGGCGGCTCCGACGAAGAAGTGAACCTCGTCAATCCGCCTGCGGGCACCTACAGGGTGTACATCCACGGCTGGGGTCTACCGAGTACGTCGTCGCCGTTCAAACTGCACACGTGGCTGTTGAACTCGACGGCCGTTGGCAACATGTCCATCACCGCGCCGGCGAGCGCCACCGTCGGCACGAAGGGCACCATCGGCATCTCGACCAGCGGGCTGACGCCGGCGACGAAGTACCTGGGCTCGGTCGTCTACGGCGGAGTGGCCGGCATGCCCGACCCAACGATCGTGCGCGTCGACACGCCACCGCCCTGATCGCGACTGCATGAAGCCGGGCGGCAACGTCCGGTTCGATCACACAGCCCCGCGCAACCCGCGGGGCTTTTTTTCTTGGCCCCGTCGGTCAGGTCCGGTAATCGACCGGCAGCGGCTCGACGGCTTGCCCGGCCTGGCACAGCAGGAACCCACCCCGAACGCTCGCGTGATAGTCGAGCATCCCGGCCGGTCCGCGCAGTCGCACCCGCCAGCCGGGCACTAGCGCCTGCGTGTATCCCATGCCCGGTTGCGGGCAGCCCAGGCTGCCGTCGCGCCAGGTCACCGCTTCGGCACTGACCAGCAACAGGGCCTCGGGCGCGAGCTGCGTCCGCTGCGCCGCGTCGAGGCGGGCCCGGCGAATGGCTTCATCGAGCGACAACGGCGACGTCATGGCGGGTTGCGAGCAGGCCAGCGGCAGCAGGGCCAGGGTGCACAGCACGGCAGTCAGGAGCTTGGGCGCGGCCATCCCAGATCATGCCGCGTGAGCCCGAACAGTGACTCGAGCTCGTGGAACTTCCCCTAGCGCCAGGTGGGGTGACGAACAGGTCCTGCCCGAGCCGGGTGTAGAACAGCCCGACGGTGAAGCCCAGGATCTCGGCCGCCGGAAGTGCGTGGTCGGCGACGCGTCGGCAGTCGCGCCGCGTGGCGTCGTGATCGGTGTCGGGTCCTGCGACCGCGCCATGCCGGTCAGAGCAGGAGGGAGACGCCGACGACGAGCAGACGGTGTTCACGCGGCGATTCACTGGCGTGACGGGCCTCAAGCGGCTGCATCGTCGGCCGGCCACAGCCATGCCGCGCCGCGCACGCCCGACGAGTCGCCGTGCCGGTTCCTGAGCACCGGCGTCGTGCAGCGGTCCGAGAACACGTGCCGCGGCAGCAGCGATGCCGTCGCAGCGTAGAGCTCGTCGGCGTTGGACAGGCCGCCGCCGAGGACGATGACGTCGGGGTCAAGCAAGTTGACGACGGCCGCGAGCGCACTTGCCAGCCGGTTGCAGTAGCGATCCAGGGTCGCCTGCGCCGCCGCGTCGCCGGCGCGGGCCATGGCGACGACGCCGAGGGCATCGACGTGCACCGGCGCGCCGCGCGCGTGGTCCTTCGCCAGTGCCGGACCCGACAGATAGGTCTCGACGCAGTGCGTCCGGCCGCACCAGCACTGCGTGTCTGGAAGGTGCGGCTCGGTCCGCGCCGGCAGCTCGTTGTGGCCCCACTCGCCGGCGATCGAATTCGGCCCGACCCAGACCCGGCCGTCGTGGACGATGCCGCCGCCGACGCCGGTGCCGAGGATGACGCCGAAGACCATGCGGTGGCCGGCACCTGCGCCGTCGCTGGCCTCGGACAGCGCGAAGCAGTTCGCGTCGTTCTCGACGCGCACCTCGCGCTGCAGGGCCGCGGCGAGGTCGGCGACGAAGGGCCGGCCGTTCAGGTGCGTCGAGTTCGCGTTCTTGACGAGGCCGGTGGCGTGCGACACCGCCCCGGGCATGCCGACGCCGACGCGCGCCGGCGCGCCGAGCTCTGCCTCGATGCCGAGGACGAGCCCGCGCACGGCATCCACCGTGCCCCGATAGTCGCCGGCCGGCGTGGCGACCCGGCGGCGCGCCCGTTCGCGGCCGGACGTGTCGATGGCGATGGCCTCGATCTTGGTCCCGCCCACATCGACTCCGATCCGCATCGCCTGTCGTCTCCCGTGGCTTCGAGCCTGCATGGCGCCACCCACCTCGCAAGCGTATGGCCTTTCGCGCCGCGGCACACGACTTGCCGGAACGACCGTGCGGTGCGGTGAGGGGCAGCGAGCCCGTTTTCCGCGTGCCGCGCGAACACGACATCATGTCCCGTCGCCATTTCGTCATCGCCAAGGTGGTAATTCCGTGGACCGGCCTGCGCCGCCGGAGTGCACCATGACGAGGGCCGCAACGGCGGCCACTGCGCGGGCGACGACCTTCACCGGCACGGCGACAGTCGTCGCCGCGATCCACGTCGACGCCGTCGTCTTCGACATGGACGGCCTGCTGATAGACACCGAGGTGCTCGCGCGACGCGGCCTGCAGCTCGCCGCCGCCGAGCTCGGCCTCGACATGCCCGAGACGCTGTCGCAGGCCATGATCGGCGTCGCCGCGGACAGCTGCCGCGTCCTTCTCGTCGAGCACCACGGCGAAGCGGTCCCGGCCGAGCAGCTGTTCGCCGCCTCGGCGCGCCACCTGCAGGCGCAGATCGACGCCGGCGAGCTGCGCGTCAAGCCGGGCGTGCCCGAGATCCTCGACCGCGCCGAGCGGCTCGGCCTGCCGAAGGCGGTGGCCACCTCGTCGGCGCGGCAGAAGGCCTTCCATCACCTGCGCGCCGCCGGCCTCGACCACCGCTTCGACGCCATCGTCACCCGCGACGACGTCAGCCGCGGCAAGCCGTATCCCGACCTGTACCTGCACGCGGCGCGCGCCCTCGGCATCGACCCGGCGCGTTGCCTGGCCCTCGAGGACTCCTACAACGGCGTGCGCGCCGCCCATGCCGCCGGCATGATCGTCGTCATGGTCCCCGACCTGCTGCCGCCGACCGAGGAGATGGCGGCGATGTGCCACGCGATCGCCGCCGACCTGCACGGCGTCGCTGCCGCCCTCGTGGCACCGAACGCGAGCTGAGTTGCAGGCCGGGCCTGGACGAGATCCGTGCCGACGCGGGCGGGCGCATCGACGACGAGCGCAGCGGCCACGGGGCCGCTGGGCCCACCGCGGTGTCGAGCGGCGCACCGACACGAAGACGTTGGGGGTCGTGGGCGCGTCGCTCAGGGGCAGGACAGCATCGAAGAACCGCATGCGGGCAACGGCGGGACGCGAGGGCCATCATCGCGAGTTTGGAACCCCGCGTCGGCCTCGCAGCCAACGCCCCTCCGCTTTCCCGCATGCGCATCGGCACCGCCGGCTGGACCCTCTCGCGCGAGACCGCGTCGTCGTTTCCCGGCGAGGGCCGGCACCTCGCGCGCTACGCGCGGATGCTCGGCTGTGCCGAGATCAATTCCTCGTTCCACCGCAGCCACAAGGTGGAGGTGTACGCGCGCTGGGCGGCGCAGACACCGCCCGGCTTTCGTTTCTCGGTAAAGCTGCCGCGCGCCATCACGCACGAGGGGCAGCTGCGCCGCGCCCGCGCACCCCTGGGTCGTTTCCTCGACGAAGCCGCGGGGCTGGGCGAGCGCCTCGCCGTGCTGCTCGTGCAGCTGCCGCCCTCGTTCGCCTTCGAGGCGCGACCCGCGCGAAGTTTCTTCGCCCTGCTGGCCGAGATGTCGCCGGCAGCCATCGTCTGCGAGCCGCGCCATGTCAGCTGGTTCGCGCCCGGCGCGGACCGCGTCCTGGTAGCGGCGCGCGTCGCGCGTGCCGCCGCGCTTCCGGCGCGCTGGCCGGAAGCGGCCCGGCCCGGCGGGTGGCTCGGGCCCCAAGGCGACGGTCGCGGTGCGGTGCTCTATCACCGCTGGCACGGATCGCCACGGGTGTACTGGTCGCGCTACGAGGCGCCGTGGCTGCAGGCGCGTGCCGACGCCCTCGCGCGCTGGCCGGCCGAGGCCGAGCCCTGGTGCATCTTCGACAACACCGCTAGCGGCGCCGCGATCGCCAACGCGCTCGAACTGCGCGCGCTGCTCGCGGGCTCGCCTGCTGTCGGCGTCTCGTGACGACGACGCGACGCCCCCGGGGCGTCGCGTCCGTCCTTGCTCCGCCTACTGGCGCGGCTCGCCGCGCGCGTTGACGAGGATGGTCGAGCCCGGGGGCGCCGTCATCTGCACGCGATGGTCGGTGCCGCGGAAGTTGTAGACGACGTCCCAGTACGCCGGGGTGGCCTGGCCGACGTTCTCGCAGCGGCGGACTTCCCGTCCGGATTGCGGATCGCGGATGCGGTCGACGTTGGCGCCGAGCGCTGCGCCGCCGACCGCACCGCCGATCGTCGCCGCGGTCTTGCCGCTGCCGCCGCCGATCTGGTGACCGAGGATGCCGCCGAGGACGCCGCCGATGATCCCGCCGGCCGGGTTCAGGTCACGACGCTCCTGCACTTCCTGGCGCTCCATCCAGCAGCGCTGTTCCGGCGTGCCCGCGACCGCGCGCACGGAGCGGACCGGCGCTTCGTAGGTGCGCTCGTTCGGGCGTTGCCGGTAGGCATAGTTGGGCTGCTCCAGGGCTGCCTGCGGGGCTTCGTTCTCGTAGCGGCGGCGATTGTCGACCGGCCGCACCGAAGAAATCTCCCGGTCGAGCCCGGTGTCCTCCAGGGTCTCGTAGCTGCCGCGACGCAGGACCACGCAGCGGCCCTCGAAGCGGGCGTCCTCGCACACTTCCCAGCGGCCGCGGTCGACGACGATCGACGAGGCCCGGTCGTTGAAGCCGCGGCGCTCCATGTCGCGAACCGGCGTGTCGGTGCTGAAGGCGCGGCCGCGAAAGCCCTGCCCTTCGTAGAAGGTGATCTGTGCCGAGGCGTGCCCCGCGGCCGCGAGCGCGATGGCGGCGAGGATCGGTTTGAGTCTGTTCGTTTTCATGGTGGCTCCGTTGTCGGTGTGATCGCCCTCGCGGGGGCTGTCCCTACAACGCTCGGCACGCAAACGCAGGTGACGGCGGAGGACACGGTCGAGGTTAAGAACCGCCCGGCGGTATGTAAAGAAAGCCGTGGAAGCCGATGCCGCGATGCGATGACGGAGCCGGCCTAGGAAAGGCCGGCCCGCTCTCCTACAGGGTCAGCGCGAGCAGCGCCTCGGCCACGCCGCGCGCGGCGAGCACGTGCGCGGAGGCGAGCAGGCCGATGCCGTGCCGAGGATGCGGGCAGTCGCCGGAGATGCCGCCCCGCTTGGCGCATCGGCCGATCCGCGCGCAGGGGCTCCTCAAGCCAGGCCAGACCCGAGGCCGCGAGCGTCACGCGCGAAGTGACCTACCGTGGCGACTACGTCCACATGGAGATCGACCTGAAGTCATGAGGAACCCTCGCCGGGCTGCGCACCCGGCTGGTCAGGGCCGGCACTTCTTTCGAGCTCGAGGCCCCGGGGCGTCCTCCGCCCTCAGGCGCCGCCGATCCCCACGTTGACCGTGCCGGTGCCCTGGCACACCGAACAGGGCCGGCCGCCCGCATTCCCCGTCCCGCCGCAGTTGGGGCAGACGTCGGGCCCCGTGCCGGCGGTGCCTTCCGGGGCTTCGTCGCCGGGGCTCGTCGGCGTGCGCGGCGCCTGGGAGTTGCCCGGCTGGTCGCTCGCGCCGGGCTGGGTTCGATGGTTTCGTTGCGGCTGGTTCATGGCGTTCTCCTGCCCCGACGCGGCGGCAATCGACGCGCCCGTGCGCGCAGAGCCTAGTCGTCGAAGCGGATGTTCCTGGCCTTGGCGAGGGCGGTCCAGCGCTCGATGTCGGCGCGGATGAACTGGCCGAACTGCTCCGGCGTCATCGGCATCGGCTCGACCGCCTCGACCGAGAGGCGCTCGCGCAGCTCGGGATCGCGGAGCACGGCGACCTGGCTCTCGTTGAGCCGGCGCACGACGTCGGCGGGCATCCCCGCCGGCCCGACCGAGCCGTACCACTGCATCGCGTCGAAGCCCTTGAAGCCGGATTCCTCCAGCGTCGGCACGTCCTTGATCTGCTCGCTGCGCGCCTTGCCGGTGACGGCGAGGGCGCGGACGCGGCCGGCACGCAGGTGCGGCAGGGCGGCGGCGAGGCCGGGGAACATGGCCTGCGTCTGGTTGCCCAGAAGGTCGGTGAAGGCGGGCGCGATGCCGCGGTAGGGGATGTGCAGCATGAAGGCGCCGATCTGCTGCTTGAAGAGCTCCATCGTCAGGTGCGTCAGCGAACCCGGTCCGGCCGAGCCGTAGTTGACGCGGGCCGGGTTCTTCTTCACGTAGTCGATGAACTCGACCAGCGTCCTCGCGGGCAGGGCGGCATTGACGACGAGCACGTTCGGCGTTCCGCCGATCATGCCGATGGGCGTGAAGTCGCGTATCGCGTCGTAGGGTACCTTGCGCGTCGCCGGCGTCGTGCCGTGCGTGGCCACGTAGCCCTGCATCAGCGTGTAGCCGTCGGCGGGCGCGCGCGCCGTGGTCTGGCTGGCGATCACGCCGCCGCCGCCGCCCTGGTTCTCGACGATGAAGGTCTGGCCGAGCAGCCGGCCCCAGCGCTCGGTGACGACCCGGGCGATCATGTCGTTGCCGCCGCCGGCCGCGACCGGGACGATGTAGCGGATGGGCCGGGTCGGGAAGGCCTGCGCGCCGGCCGCGGTGGGCAGGCCGAGGAGGGCCGGGAGGGCCTGGAGGAGGGTGCGCCGCTGCATCGAAGGGTCTCCTGCGCCGCCCGTGGCGAGCGCGGGGCTGATTCTGGCCCTGCACCGGAGCGGGCGACACCCGGCAGACCCTAGCCGGCGCCGCCGCATCGCGATAATCGACGCCGACCTCGGGGCATCGCCCCGCCCATCTGGAGCCCCCATGGACACCCGCGTCTACCCGAACACCCAGCTCTTCATCAACGGCGAGTGGCGCGCAGCGCGCTCGGGCCGCACCATCCCCATCGTCAACCCGGCCAGCGGCGACACGATCGGCAACCTCGCCTTCGCCGAGCAGGCCGACCTCGACGAGGCTCTCGAGGCCGCGGCCAAGGGCTTCGTCGCCTGGAAGAAGATCAGCGCCTACGAGCGCTCGAAGGTGATGCGCAAGGCCGCCAACCTGCTGCGCGAGCGCATCGAGACGGTCGCCATGTTCATGACCATGGAGCAGGGCAAGACGATCGCCGAGGCCAAGGCCGAGATCCATAACGGCGCCGACACCATCGACTGGTTCGCCGAGGAAGCGCGGCGCACCTACGGTCGTGTCATCCCGGCGCGCGCCGAAGGCGTGTACCAGCTCGTCATCAAGGAGCCGGTCGGGCCGGTGGCGGCGTTCACGCCGTGGAACTTTCCGATCAACCAGATCGTGCGCAAGCTCTCGGCCGCGCTCGCCGCCGGCTGCTCGATCATCGTCAAGGCGCCGGAAGAGACGCCGGCCTCGCCGGCCGAGCTGATCCGCGCCTTCGTCGACGCCGGCGTGCCGGCCGGGACCGTGAACCTGGTCTACGGCGACCCGGCGGCGATCTCCTTGTACCTGATCCCGCACCCGGTGATCCGCAAGATCTCGTTCACCGGCTCGACCGTCGTCGGCAAGCAGCTCGCGGCACTGGCCGGCCTGCACATGAAGCGGGCGACCATGGAGCTCGGCGGCCACGCGCCGGTGATCGTCTTCGACGACGCCGACATCGCCGTCGCGGCGAAGACGATGGCCGCGAGCAAGTACAGGAACGCCGGCCAGGTCTGCATCTCGCCGACCCGCTTCCTGGTCCAGGAAGGCGTCTACAAGGAGTTCGTCGAGAAGTTCGTCGCCGCCAGCGAGGCGCTGAAGGTGGGCAACGGGCTCGAGAAGGGCGTCCACATGGGCTCGCTCGCCAACCCGCGCCGCTCGCAGGCGATGGAGGCGGTGGTCGAGGACGCCAGCAAGCACGGCGGCAAGGTCCGCACCGGCGGCCACCGCATCGGCAAGGAAGGCAATTTCTTCGAGCCGACGGTCGTCACCGAGCTCGGCAACGACGCGCAGGCGATGAACACCGAGCCGTTCGGCCCGCTCGCCATCATCAACCCGTTCCGCAGCTTCGAGGACGCGGTGACCGAGGCCAACCGCCTGCCGTTCGGCCTGGCGGCGTACGCGTGGACGCGCTCGGCGAAGACCGCCAACGCCGTCGCCAATGCGGTCGAGACCGGGATGATCTCGATCAACCACGTCGGCCTCGGCATCCCCGAGGTCCCGTTCGGCGGCGTCAAGGATTCGGGCTACGGCTCCGAGGGCGGCACGGAGGCCATCGAGCCCTACCTGAACCCGAAGTTCGTGTCGCAGGCCGGCCTGTAGAGGGCTGGGTCCGTGGCGATCGAGCTGGCGAAGGATGCCAAGAAGGAGGCGATCGCTTCCATCGAGCGCTTCTTCCAGGACGAGCGGGAGGAGCGCATCGGCAACATCGCCGCCGGCGCGCTGCTCAACTTCTTCCTGGAGGAGATCGGCCCGAGCGTCTACAACCGCGGCGTGGCCGACGCCCAGGAGCGGATGCAGATGCGGCTGAGCGAGCTCGACATCGAGATCCACGAGGACGAGTTCGGCTACTGGCGCAAGCGCGAGCGGCCCGTCCGGCCGCGCTGACGGCGGCTTGCAGGCCGGACGGGACGGTCTCGTCGCCGCCGGGCTCGGTCTCGGTCGCGGCGGCGTAGGGG
>NZ_JANODC010000400.1:0-2439 GCF_031412495.1 Rhizobacter sp.
CGTAGGCGCGGCGTTCGGGGTCGCCCCTGCCGGCCGCGGCACGGCCGATCGCCTGGCCGCCGAGCTCGACCACCCCGGCGCTCGGCAGCTCCATGAAGTTGAGGCAGCGCAGCAGCGTGCTCTTGCCCGAGCCGGAGGCGCCGAGGATGGCGATGCGGTCGCCGGCCGTGACCTCGAGGTCGACGCCGCGCAGCACCTCGTTGCTGCCGAAGTGCTTGCGCAGGCCGCGCACGCGCAGCAGCGGACCAGGCGAAGGAGAAGTCGGCTCGGCAGGCACCATCACGCGTCCGACCGGCCGAGCCGGCGTTCCAGCGCGTACGTGAGCTGCACGAGCGGGAACAGGCACAGGAAGAAGACCACGGCGAGCACGGTGTAGGTCTCGATCGGGTTGAAGTTCAGCGAGGCGAGGAGCTTGCCCTGCTGCAGCAGCTCGACGTAGGCCACCGCCGAGGCGAGCGTCGTCATCTTGAAGATCTCGATGCCGCGGTTGGTGAGCGCGGGCAGCATGCGGCGCACGGCCTGCGGCAGGATGACGCGGCGCATCGCCTGGGCCTGCGTCATGCCGATGGCGCGCGCCGCCTCGGCCTGGCCGCGGTCGATCGACTCGATGCCGCCGCGGAAGATCTCGCCCGAGAACGCCGCCGAGTTCAGCGAGATGCCGAGCGCGGCCGCGGTGAGCGGGCTGATCTGGAACGGCATCAGGATCGGCAGCGCGTAGTAGAACCAGAAGATCTGCACCAGCACCGGCGTGTTGCGGAAGAACTCGACGAAGGCCGTTGCCGGCAGGTAGGTCCAGCGCGACTTCGATTGACGGGCCAGGCCGACGAGCACGCCGGCGCCCATCCCGAGCACGCTGCAGATCGCGAACAAGCGCAGCGTGCCGAGCGCGCCGACGCCGAGGACGTCGAGGTTCTCGAAGACGGTGGCGAAGTTCCAGCGGTAGTCCATGTCAGTGCCGCGCCAGGCCTTCGCCGCTCGTGGCGAGGCGCCGCTCGAGCTGTCCCACGAGGCCGCTCACGGCATAGATCACGACGAAGTAGATCAGCGCCGTGACCGTGAAGACCTCGAGCGGCCGGAAGGTCTTCTGCGCCACCTCGTTGGTCTGGAACAGCAGGTCGGCGTACGAGACGATCGCCACCAGCGTCGTCGTCTTCATCAGCTCGATGGCGCGCTCGAGAAAGGCCGGGATCATGCGCTTGACGGCCTGCGGCAGGACGACGCGGCGCATCACCTGGCGCGGCGCCATGCCGAGCGCCCGCGCCGCCTCCCACTGGCCGCGCTCCACGGAGACGATGCCGCCACGGAAGACCTCGGCGAAGAAGGCCGCCGACTGGATCGAGAACGTCAGCACCGCCGCGATGTAGGGCGTCATCTCGACCTTGAACAGGATCGGCAGCGCGAAGAAGAACCAGAACAGCTGCACCAGCGGCGGCGTGGTGCGGAAGACCTCGATCACCGCGCCCGCCGGCCAGCGCAGCAGGCGGTTCGGCGAGAGCCGCATCAGCGCCAGCACCAGGCCGAGCGGGACGCCGAAGGCGAGCGCCGCGCCCGTGACCTTCAGCGTGTTGAGCAGGCCGAGCGCCAGCAGGTCGGCGTTCGCCCACACCGGGGCGAAGTTCCACTCGTGCATGGCGGGGCGAGAGGCGCGCGGCGGTCAGGACTTGCCGAGCATTTCCTTCATCACCGGCGGCGAGGCCTTGGGGTCGAGGCCGAAGCCGACCAGGAACTCCTCGTACCACTTCTGCGTCTGCCCGCTGGCGTAGAACTTCGCGATCTCCTTGTCGACCCACTCGACGAAGGCCTTGTCGTCCTTGCGCACGGCGACGCTCGAGGCCTGCGACTGCGCCGGCGTCGGCACGACGATCTTGCCGGCGCCGAGGCGCTGCCGCGCCGCCAGCAGCGGCGGGTGGAACAGGCAGACGGCGTCGGCCCGGCCGGCCTGGAAGGCGGCGATCGCCTCGGCGTTGCCGGGGAAGCGCGAGATCGTCGCCTTGGCCACGTTCTCGCTCAGGAACTTGTCCATGCTGCTGGCCTGCGGCACGGCGATGCGCACCGAAGGCTGGTTCAGGTCGGCCCAGGCCTTCACCGGCAGGTCGTCGCGGGCCAGCACCGCGAGCGAGTACCAGAGCAGCGGCGTCTTCGGGAAGTCGACCGCCTGGGCCCGCTCCGGCGTCGCGTCCATCATCGACATCATGTCGATGCGGTTGCCCTGCAGCGCAGCGACCGCCGTGCCCCAGGTCACCTCGACCGGCTCGAACTTGACGCCGAGCTCGGCCGCCATGGCCTTGCCGAGCGACACGCCCACTCCTGCCGCCCAGTCCCCGGACTTCGGATCCTTCGTGAACCACGGCGGCGCCTGCGTCACGCCGACGCGCAGGCTGCCGCGCTGCTTGACCTGGGCCAGCGTGTCGTTGGCAGCCTGGGCCCAGGCGACGGGTG
>NZ_JANODC010000401.1:0-13670 GCF_031412495.1 Rhizobacter sp.
GGCAGGATGAGGTGCCGCCATCCGTCCAAGCTTGCCATGCCGGTGGTCCAGGGCCCGATCGCGAGCACCTCGCCGCGCCCGAAGCTCGGCAGCCACTTCAGCATGACGGCGAACACCAGGATCAGCAGGATCCCGATCAGGAACGTGGGCAGCGAGACGCCGATGAGCGAGATCGTCATCATGGCCTGGGACATGAAGGTGCCGCGCTTCAAGGCGGCATACACGCCCATCGGAACCCCGAACGCGAGCGCGATCACTGCCGCCAGCAAGGCCAGCTCGAGCGTCGCCGGCAACCGCTCGGCGATCAGCGACGACACCTTGCGCCCTTGCCGCAGGCTGAGGCCGAACTCGCCGCGCGCGGCGTTGCCGACGAAGGCCGCGAACTGCACCGGAAAAGGCCTGTCCAGGCCGAGGTCGGTGCGAAGCTGCTGGCGCTGTTGCGGAGTGGCGTCCTGGCCCAGGATGTTGGTGACCGGATCGCCCACGTACTGGAACAGCATGAAGGCGATGAAGCCCACCGTCAGCATGACGAGGATGGCCTGGACGAGTCGGCGGAGAACGAAGGCGAGCATGAAGGAAACGTGGACGGCATCGACTCATCGCCGAAAGCATGCCCGCTGTGAGGCATCCGGGCGCGCGGACTGCGCTGTGCGACCAGGATTTCAGTGGCCACTTGCCGGACGCGTATGAGAGCAAAACCCGGGCCACGCGTCAAAAGGGAATGCCCGGATGGCGCACCCGAATCCATGAAAAAGGCCGCCCGAAGGCGGCCTTTCAAGTCGGATCGACAAGCTCGCTCGAGGCGAGCCCTGATCAGAAGATGTGACGAACGCCGAGCTCGAAGCCCTTCGAGTCGCCACCGGCACGGATGGCGTTACCACCCGACAGCGCCACAGACGTGTTGTCCTTGTTGGCAAGGCGGGAGACCGTCCCATACATCGCGGTCCGCTTGGACAGGTTGTACTGGTAGGTTGCCGCGATCTGGTCCACCGTGGCGTTGGTGGCGCCGAGGTCGGCCTTGGCGCGGTTGTAGCCGACGCGGATCTCGCTCTGGCCCAGCGGGAAGATGGCGCTGACCGAGTAACGATTCTGGTCGATGCCACGCTCGAGCTCGTCGTGCTGGTAGTAGCCCATCAGCCGCATGAAGCCGAAGTTGAACGAGCCGGCGACGTTCCAGACGTCCTGCTCTTCGCCACCGAGATTCAGGTTGTTCGCGACGGCGTAGCGCTGCTTGTGGTACGAAGCGGCGACGTCGAACGGGCCGGCGGCAAAGCCGATGCGCGCGCCCAGGTGGCGACCCGGACGATCCAGCGACGAACCGCCTTCGCTGGCGCCGACCATCGCTTGACCGTAGAAGCCACCGATGTTGGGCGGCAGGAAGTAGCCGATCGAGTTGTCCTGACGAACATGGCTGCCGAGGATTGCGACGTTGAGCGAGCTGCCGAGGCCGTTGGTGCCGAACGCATCAAAGATCGTCTGGTTCCAGAACGTCGGCACGTAGTCACGGCCGAGGCGAAGTTCGCCGGCGCCGCTGATCAGGCTGACCGTGGAGCGACGGTTAAAGAACTTGCTTTGCGTGTTCTGGGTCGTTGTCACGACGTTGTTCGCCGCAACCGGGGTGCCGAAGTTGGTCGTCCCGGTATCGGGGTTGACGCCCGCCTCAAGCCAGAAGCCAGCGCGCAGACCGCCGCCGAGGTCCTCGATGCCGCGGAAACCGAGGCGGCTGCTGTTGATGCCGTCGGTCGACAGCGAGAGGCGACGCGCCGAGCCGTCGTTCTTCACGAAGCGGCCGTTCGCGTCGACGATGCCGAACAGGGTCACCGAGGACTGCGCCGACGCCACGCCGGTCAGCGTACCGAGCACTGCGAGAGCGAGCAGAGATTTTTTCATTGCGACTATCTCCTGAGTTGAAAAGAGGTCCCGATCTCGAAAACCCGCGTGGAGCAGATCAGGCACAACCCCCTGAGCGGGAAGTTGGATGTATTGCACCAGAGGGACCTCGAGGTGGAAAGCCTTGGCGCACAAAAAAGGCCCTGATGTTGTCTTGGCACAACGAGCATTCCGGGGCCGATCCGAGACGTTGGACGCTATCCTGAAGCTCCCATGATCCCCCATCCGCACAGCGCTCTCGACCGCTTTCTCACCATCGCCGACCACGCCCTGCGTGCCCTCACCAGCACGCCGTCGGCGACCCGGCCGACGCCCGCCCCGCCCCGCTCCGACGTCCTCCTGGAGCCCGCCGAGCGGCGCCTCTCGGGCGCCCTGATGCGCGTCAACCATGTCGGCGAGGTCTGCGCCCAGGCGCTCTACAGCGCCCAGGCCCTTGCCACGCCGGACCCTGCCCTGCGCCGCCAGTTCGAGCATGCCGCCGGCGAGGAAAGCGATCATCTCGCATGGACCGCCGAGCGGCTCGAGCAGCTGGGCGCCCGGCCCAGCCGCCTGAATCCGCTCTGGTACACCGGCGCCTTCGCGATCGGCCTCGTCGCTGGCCGATCCGGCGACGCCACGAGCCTCGGCTTCATGGTCGAGACCGAGCGGCAGGTCGAGCGGCACCTCGACGGGCACCTCGAGCGCCTGCCGGCGGCGGACACGGCGTCGAGGGCGATCGTCAGGCAGATGAAGGAAGACGAAGCCGCCCACGCGATCACTGCCGAGCGGCTGGGTGCGTCCCGGCTGCCGCTGCCGGTGCGCTGGGCCATGCGCGTCGCCGCGCGTGTGATGACGACGACCGCGCACTACGTCTGAGGGCCGCCTCCCGAGGGCTTGCCGTTCGGCCCAGGCAGCATGACCAGCTCGTGGCTGGTCGTGATCGCGGCGGTTCGCGCCAGCATGATCGTGGCCGAGCAGTACTTCTCGTGCGACAGGGCGATCGCCCGCTCCACCGCGGGCTCGGTCAGCCCCACGCCGCTGACGATGAAGTGCAGATGGATCGCCGTGAACACCTTCGGATCGGTCGGCGCACGCTCCGACGTCAGCTTGACCCGGCAGCCGCGGACATCGTGGCGGCCGCGCTTCAGGATCAGGACGACGTCGTACGCGCTGCAGGCGCCGGTGCCGGCCAGGACCGTCTCCATCGGCCGCGGCGCGAGATCGCGGCCGCCGCCATCGGGCGAGCCGTCCATCGTCAGCAGATGGCCGCTGCCGGTCTCGGCGCTGAACGCCATGCCGGTCGCCGCCAGCCAGTCGATCGTGCACTCCATGGGCCCGCCTTTGTGTCGTTTATTGCAGCGCAACAAAAATGCGCCTACACTCTTTTTCACTCGATCTTCCTGGTGCCGATGACAGCCGGCCCGGGGCGACGAACTGATTGTCTCCTCCACCTCCTCCATTGGTGGATTGAGCCCAAGGCAGCGATGCCTTGGGCTTTTTTCTGGCCACGCCGTGCCGCTTTATGATGCACTGCCGCAATCGTCGGCCGCAGGAGATGCCTCAGGCATGGCGACACCTTCCCGCAAGCCCTCGCCGAAGCAGCCGCGAATCGCCCTGGACGGCTACCTCCAGAAGATCCTGACGGCGCGGGTCTACGACGTCGCCATCGAGACCTCTCTCGATGCCGCACCGGCGCTGTCGGCCCGGCTCGGCAACGAGGTGCTCTTCAAGCGCGAGGACACCCAGCCGGTCTTCAGCTTCAAGCTGCGCGGCGCCTACAACAAGATGGCGCACCTCGCCCCTGAGGCGCTCGCCCGCGGCGTGATCTGTGCTTCCGCGGGCAACCACGCCCAGGGGGTGGCCCTGGCGGCGAGGCGGCTCGGCTGCCTGGCCCTGGTGGTCATGCCGACCACCACGCCTTCCCTGAAGGTGGCCGCCGTGCGAGCCCTCGGAGCCGAGGTCGTGATGCAGGGCGACAGCTACTCCGAAGCCCACGCGCACGCGCTCGGGCTGGAGGCCGAGCGCGGGCTGACCTTCGTTCACCCGTTCGACGATCCCGACGTGATCGCCGGTCAGGGCACGATCGCGATGGAGATCCTGCGCCAGCGCCAGGGCCGCATCGACGCGGTCTTCGTCGCCGTTGGCGGCGGCGGCCTGATCTCCGGGATCGCGGCCTACATCAAGGCGGTGCGGCCGGACATCCGCGTCGTCGGCGTGCAGATGAACGACTCCGACGCGATGGTCCGGTCGGTGCAGGCCGGGCACCGGGTGCAGCTGTCGGACGTCGGCCTGTTTTCGGACGGCACGGCGGTCAAGCAGGTCGGCGCGGAGACGTTCCGCATCGCCCGGGCCCTCGTCGACGAGTGGGTCGTCGTCGACACCGACGCTGCCTGCGCGGCCATCAAGGACGTGTTCGAGGACACCCGCAGCATCCTCGAGCCGGCGGGCGCCCTCGGCGTCGCGGCGATCAAGCAGTACGTGCAGCGCCATGGCACGCGCGGCGAGACCTACGTCGCCATCACCTGCGGCGCCAACATGAACTTCGACCGGCTGCGCTTCGTGGCCGAGCGCGCCGAGGTGGGCGAGGAGCGCGAGGCCCTCTTCGCCGTGACGATCCCCGAGGAGCGCGGCAGTTTCCGCCGCTTCTGCGAGCTGATCGGCCCGCGCGCCGTCACCGAGTTCAACTACCGCATCGCCGACGCACGCGTCGCCCACGTTTTCGTCGGCATCGCCACCGTCGACCGGGCCGAGTCGGCTCGGCTCGGCGCTCATTTCGGCGAGCACGGCTTCCCGACCCTGGACCTCACCGGCGACGACCTCGCCAAGGAGCATGTGCGGCACATGGTCGGCGGGCGCAGCGCACTGGCCCGCGACGAGCGGCTCTACCGCTTCGTCTTCCCCGAGCGGCCGGGCGCCCTCATGCGCTTCCTCTCGAGCATGCCGAACGGCTGGAACATCAGCCTGTTCCACTACCGCAACCAGGGCGCCGACTACGGCCGGATCCTGGTCGGCATCCAGGTGCCGCCGTCCGACGACAAGGCCTTCGCCACCTTCCTCGCCAGCCTGGCCTATCCCTGCGCGGAAGAGACCGCGAACCCGGCCTACCGACTTTTCCTGAGCTAGGGCACCGGCGGTGCGCCCGGAGAAGGGCCGCCCCGCCGTCTGCGTCTACTGCGAGCGGAAGTTGTCCGGCGACGGCAGGCCGGGGTTCACCGGCGGCGGCACGGCGGCCGGAACCGGCTGAGACTGCATAACCGGCGGCGGGGCTGCCGACGGGGCCGGCGCCGTTGCGGGCGGTGGAACCTGGGCAGGGAGCATCCGCATCGCCGGCGCCGGCGGCACGGCCGGGCCCGGCGCGCCGGGCCCGGGCAGGACCCCGGTGGCAGCGGGCGGCAAGGCCGGCAACTCGAGCAGGACACTGCGCTCGCCCTGAGCCGGGCCGATCGTCGCGCTGCGATGGCCGACCGACTGCAGGATCAGACCGTCGTCGAGGCGGGCGCCGACGGCGAAGGCCTTCGCCGGCTTGCCGTCGACCGCGATCAGGGCCAGGCCATAGGCCGGGACCTGCTGCGCCGGGTTCGAGCGCGGCGCCATCACGCCGACGAGCTTGAATCGGGACGGCGCTTCGGGTGCTGCCTCGGCCGTCACCGCGACGATCGGGGCGGTGCCGAAGAGGCGGGTCAGGTCGCCGCGGACGGGCGCCGACTTGCCGACGGCGACGGCGTACGGCGGCGCCTGCGGCGAGCGGGCGGCAAAGCGAAGCGCCCAGAACACCGCAGTGGCCGCAACGAGCGACCAGATCACGAATGCAGCGAGGCGCGCCAACATGCGGCCATTATCATTGAAGGCTCCCCGCCACGAGGCGTCCGACCGGTAGAACTCCACGAGACTCCAGCCGATGAAACGAGGTTCCCGCCGGCGCGGCTTCACGCTGATCGAGCTCATGGTCGTGCTCGTCATCATCGGCGTCCTGGCCGCGCTGATCGTCCCGAACATGCTCGATCGCGCCGACGATGCGCGCGTCACGGCGGCGCGGACGGATGTCAACAACCTGATGCAGGCACTGAAGCTCTACCGCCTGGACAACCTGCGCTACCCGAGCGGCGAGCAGGGCCTGCAGGCGCTGGTGGTCAAGCCGGCGTCGGGGACGATTCCGCCGAACTGGCGCGCCTACCTCGACAAGCTGCCGGCCGACCCCTGGGGCAAGCCGTACCAGTACGCGAACCCGGGGCTGAAGGGCGAGATCGACGTCTACAGCTTCGGTGCCGACGGGGTCGTCGGTGGCGAGGGCAAGAATGCCGACGTCGGCTCCTGGCAGTAGGCCGGTCACCTTCCCGCCGCGTTCGCGCGGCTTCACCCTGATCGAGCTGATGGTGGTGGTCGCGCTGATCGCGATCGCCAGCGCGGTCGTCAGCCTGGGCATGCGCGACCCGGCCGCCAGCAGGCTCGAGCAGGAGGCGGCCCGACTGGCCGCCCTCCTCGAGTCGGCGCGGGCCGACGCCCGGGCTTCCGGTGTCGCCGCCCGCTGGGAACCGCTCAGCGAGCAGGCCGACGGCGCCGGGTTCCGTTTCGTCGGCCTGGCGCCGAGCCAGCCGCTGCCGCGGCACTGGCTCGAGCCCGGCACGGCAGCGCAGGTGATCGGCGCCCGCGCCGTCGTCCTCGGGCCGGAGCCGCTGATCGGCGAGCAGCGCATCGTGCTGCGCCTGGCCGACCAGCGGCTGACCCTGGCGACCGACGGGATCGGCCCGTTCGTCGTCGCCGAGAGCGGCGCTGCGCTGCCGTGAGGTGCACCGGCTCGCGCGGCTTCACGCTGATCGAGGTGCTGGTCGCCCTGGCGATCGTCGCGGTGACGCTCGGCGCCGGCATGAAGGCGGCGGGCTCGCTCACCGACAACACCGCCCGCCTCGCCGAGGTCACGGCCGCGCAGTGGTGTGCCGACAACCGGCTGACCGCCCTGAAGCTGGCGCGGCAGTTCCCGGACATCGGCACCGGCGACTTCACCTGCGAGCAGCTCGGCCGGCCCTACGCCGGCAAGCTCGAGGTCCGGACCACGCCCAACCCGAACTTCCGCCGCGTCGACGCCCGCATGGTCGACGAGGGCGGCCGCACGATCCTGGTCCTGTCGACCATCCTCGGGCGCCTGTGACGATCGCCCGCCGCGCCCGCAACGCCGGCTTCACGCTGGTCGAGGTGCTGGTCGCCCTGGTCATCATGGCGATCATGTCCCTCATCGCCTGGCAGGGCGTCGACGGCATCGTCCGCACCCGCGAGTCGAACCAGGTCCGGCTCGAACAGACGCTGCGGCTGGAAACGGTGATCGCGCAGTGGGAGCAGGATCTCGCCGCCCTGCAGGAGAGCGCGGCCGTTCCCGCGATCAGCTGCGACGGCCAGAGCGTCCGCCTGACGCGCCGGACCGCGGGCGGTCTGCAGGTCGTTGCCTGGTCGCTGCGCCCCGACACCACGAATTCGATGTGGCAGCGCTGGGCCAGCCAGGCGGTCACGACCACGAACGGCCTGCAGGAGAACTGGATGCGCACGCAGCAGTTCCAGGGCAACGAGCCCGGCCAGCTGCGCGCCCTCGGCGGCCTCGAGCAGTGGCAGGTCTATTTCTTCCAGGGCAACGCCTGGAGCAACTGCCAGTCGACCGGCAACGTCCTGGCGCCCGACGTGCCCGGCGCCGGGCCGCAGAGGCAGGCCCTGCCCTCGGGGGTCCGCATCGTGCTGTCCTTCGGCCCGGGCAGCGGCCTGAGCGGCAGCCTCGTCCGCGACGTCCGGATCGCGCCATGACCGCGCTGCCGGCGCCAAGGCAGCCGTCGCGCCCCGGCGCACGGCAGCGCGGCGCCGCCCTGCTGACCGCGATGCTGATCGTCGCGCTCGTCGCCACCCTGGCCACCTCGATGCTCTGGCAGCAGTGGCGCGCGGTGCAGGTCGAGGCGGCGGAGCGGGCCCGCGCGCAGTCGGCCTGGATCCTCTCCGGCGCGCTCGACTGGGCCCGGCTGATCCTGCGCGAGGATGCCCGCAACGGCGGCCCCGATCACCTCGGCGAGCCCTGGGCCGTGCCCCTCGCCGAGGCGCGCCTCTCAACCTTCCTGGCCGCGGACAAGGCGAACACCGAGGACGCGCCCGACGCGTTCCTGTCCGGCGCCATCACCGACGCCCAGGCCCGCTTCAACCTGGGCAACGTGCTCCTCAGCGGCACCAACCGCATCGACACGAACCAGCTGGCGGTCCTCCAGCGGCTGTGCGAAACGGTCGGTGTCTCGGCCGACGTCGCCTCCCGGATCGCCACGGGAATGAGCCAGGCGGCGCCGCCGGCACCCCCGGAGCAGGGCGCCAGCGCGACTGCCACGCCGCCGCCCGCCGCGGCAGCGCCGGTGGCCGACCCGCCGCTGATGCCGGCCCTGGTGGCCCAGCTCGCCTGGTTCGGCGTCGACCCGGAGGCGATCCGTGCCCTCGAACCCTACGTGACGATCCTGCCGGGCACGGTGTACGTGAACGTGAACACGGCGCCCCGGGAGGTGCTTGTCGCCGCCACCGCCGGGCTCGACCTGGCCACGGCGGAACGCATCGTCCAGGCGCGCCAGCGCGCACCTCTGAAGTCGATCGCCGACATGCGTGCCCTGGCGCCTTCCGTGGCCGAGGAGAGCTTCGCCCGTCTCGTCATCAATTCGAGCTTCTTCGAGGTGCGCGGCCGCCTTCGTCTGGCCGACGTCGTCCTCGAGCAGCGCTCCCTGGTCCAGCGGCAAGGGCTCGTCGTCAACGTCCTGCAACGTGAACGGATCGCCAGCCGCGACGCGACCGGCTCCTGAATCCGGCCAAAACGAGAACCAGTACAGCGATTCCGCTATAAGACGTGCTTCTAAGTCCTTGATTGCGAAGGGATAGGCTGCACGCCTCCCTAAAATGCCCCGAGCCCTAGCGCCATGTCCACCCTGGTCATCCAACTTCCCGAGCATCGGCGCCTGCGCGCCGGCGTCCGGAGCGACAACGACGACGCCGATCACTGGCGCCGCCGCGAGTACCCCTACGTCACCAGCACCGACGGCATCGAGTTCGAGGCCCAGGGGCAGGCCTCGGCCGCCCTGCTGCCTGGCCGCTCGCTGGTCATTGCCGTCGTCCAGGAGTGCGACGTCAGCTGGCACCGGATCACCTTGCCCAAGGCACCGGCGTCGCGCCTGCGCATGGCGCTGGTCGGCGTCATCGAGGAGGCGCTGCTCGAGGACGCCGACACCGTCCACCTGGCGGTCGCCCCGCAAGCCGTGGCCGGCCAGCCGACGTGGGTGGCGGCCGTCGACAAGGCCTGGCTGCACCAGGAGCTCGCCGCCCTGCAGAAGGCCGGGGTCTTCGTCGACCGCGTCGTGCCGATGGCCTGGCCCGACGACCCGCCCTCCGGCCACTTCCATGTCGCCGAGGGCGGGGACGGCGGCAAGCCGAAGAACGTCCTGCTCACCTGGGCCAACGTCGACGGCGTCGCCACGGTCAGCCTCGACGGCGGCCTGGCGCGCGCCCTGGCGCCGCAGCCGGCACCGGTGACCACGCGCTGGTCGGCGGCGCCGACCGCGGCCGTCGCGGCGGAGCAATGGCTGGGTGCACCGGTGACCGTGATGGCCCTCGAGCAGCGGCTCCTGCAGGCCGGGCGAAGCCTCTGGAACCTGCGCCAGTTCGACCTGGCCCGCCGGACCAGGGGCGCGCGCGCCCTGCGCGACTGGATGCGGCAGGCCATGAGCCCGGCGTGGCGGCCGGCGCGGATCGGCCTGGCCTTGCTCGTCACCGCCCACATCGCCGGCCTTAACCTGTGGGCCTGGCACCAAGCCGGCGCGATCGAGGCCCGCCGGGCCTCGATCCAGGCCCTGGTGAAGAAGACCTTCCCCCGCGTCTCGGACGGCGATGTCCAGCGCGACGCCGCCGCCGTGATGCTGCGCGAGACCCAGGCCCTGCGCACGCTGGCCGGCAAGACCGGCGACGCCGACCTCGAGCCCCTGCTGCAGGCCGCCGCTGCGGCCTGGCCGACGGAGCGGCCGCCGGTGGAGAACCTCCGCTTCGAGCCCGGCAAGCTGACGCTCGCCGCCAGCGGCTGGAGCACCGCCCAGATCGACCAGTTCCGCAACTTCCTTCGCCAGGCCGGCTACCAGGTCGACGCCAGCGAGGGCCGGCTTGTCCTGACCCGCGCCCGCGGCGGGGCGGTCTCGTGAGCGCCGAGCACGCCGCTTCCCTGCCGCCGGCGATCGCCGGCGCGCGCCAGCAGGCCGGCCAGTTCTGGCAGGCCCGCGCCCCGCGCGAGCGCCAGCTGATCGCTGCCATGGTCGCTGCCCTGGCCATCCTCGCTCTCTGGATGATCGCCATCCAGCCGGCCCTCAGGACCCTGCGCGAGGCGCCGATCGAGCTGGCCCGGCTGGACCAGCAATGGCAGCAAACCCAGCTCGCCGCGTTCGAGAGCGAGTCCCTGCGCAGCGCGACGGCGGTGCCGCCGGCGCAGGCCGGCGAGGCGCTGCGTGCGGCCACCGACCGCCTCGGCAGCAAGGCCAAGCTCGTGGTCCAGGGCGACCGCGCCACGGTCACCTTCACGGGCGTCGCCTTCGAGGACCTGCGTGCCTGGCTCGGCGAGGCGCGCAGCGGGGCGCGCGCCCGGCCGGTGGAGGCGCAGCTGCTGAAGGCGGCCGCCGGTTACAGCGGGTCGATCTCGGTCGTCCTGTCGGGGGCCTCATGATCGGACGCCGGAGGAAGCCCCTCTTCAGCTCCACGGTCGCATCGACCGGCTGGAGCGAGTCGACGCTGGCGGAGCGCAGCTGGGTCGAGGCGCGCGGCGCAGCGGTGCGCTGGGCCGTCGCCGGCACGCTCTTCGGGCTGCTCGCCGGCGTGGTCCTCTTCGCGCCGGCGGCCTGGCTGGCCAGCGCCGTCGCCTCGGCGACGGAGCAGCGCCTGATCCTCTCCGACGCCCGCGGCACGGTCTGGTCGGGCAGCGCCGTGCCGGTGCTCACCGGCGGTGCCGAAAGCCGCGACGCCGCCTTCCTGCCCGGCCGCCTCGAGTGGACGCTGTCGCCGCGCTTCTACGGCGTCCAGGTGCAGGCGCGGCAGGACTGCTGCGTCAACGGCACGATGCTGATCCAGGTCCGGCTGGGCCTCGGCCGCACCCGCGTCACCCTGCTTCCCGGGCCGAGCCCGGTAGGCCAGTGGCCGAGCGCCTGGCTCGGCGGGCTGGGCACGCCGTGGAACACGCTGCAGCTCGGCGGCACCGTCCGGCTCGCCTCGCCGGGGGTGACGATCGAGCGCGTCGGAGGGCGCTGGCGCCTCGACGGCCGCGTCGACATGGAACTGGACAACGTCTCCTCGCGTCTGACGACGCTGGAGACACTCGGCAGCTACAAGATCAGCGTGACCGGGGGCGGGGGCGGCAACAGCGCGACGCTGCTGTCGGTCTCGACCGTCGACGGGCCGCTGCAGCTCACGGGAAGCGGCACCTGGGGGCCCGGCGGCGTCAAGTTCCGCGGCGAGGCCCGTTCGGCCACCGTCGACGAGGCAGCGCTGTCGAACCTGCTCAACATCATCGGCCGGCGCGATGGCGCCCGGTCGATCATTTCGATCGGATGAGAATGACTGCACTCCGCGCAACGCGCACCATCCGCGCCTCGCGAGCAGGCGCCGGGGCCGTGGCGCTGGCCCTCCTCGTCGGTGCGGCACCGATCCCCACCGCCTTCGCGCAGCCTGCAGCCTCGCGCTTTCGCGGCCAGGCCGTGACGCTGAACTTCGTCAACGCCGAGATCGAGGGCGTCGCGCGGGCGATGTCGGCGATCCTGCGCCAGCAGTTCGTCGTCGATCCGCGCGTGCGCGGCACGATCACGCTCTACAGCGAGGAGCCGCTCTCGCCGCGCGACGCCTACGTGAACTTCCTGGCGGCGCTGCGCGGCCTCGGCTTCACCGTGGTCGAGGTGCAGGGGCTCTACAAGATCGTTCCCGAGGCCGACGCCAAGCTGCAGGCCGGCACGGTCTCGATCGGCGACACCGTCCGCCGCGGCGACCAGGTCCTGACGCAGATCTTTCGCCTCACGCACGAGAACGCGAACAACCTCGTGCCGGTGCTGCGGCCGCTGATCAGCCCGAACAACACGATCAACGCCAACCCCGGCAACAACACGCTCGTCATCACCGACTACGCCGACAACCTGCAGCGGATCGGCAAGATCATCGCCGCGATGGACCTGCCGTCGAGCGGCGACGTCGAGGTGATTCCGCTGCGCTACGCGGTCGCCGCCGACATCGCGCCGATGATCCAGCGCCTCACCGACAGCAACGTGCCGTCGGCACCCGGTGCCGCCGGCGCCTCGACCCTCGCGGCGCCGTCGATCCTGATCGACGGGCGCAGCAATTCGCTCATCGTGCGCAGCAACAACGCGGCCAAGATGGCGTCGATCCGGTCGCTCGTCGCCCGCCTCGACACCTTGCCGCAGGGCCAGGCCGCGAGCGGCAACATCTGGGTCGTCCACCTGAAGAACGCCGACTCGACCAAGCTCGCGGCGGTGCTGCGGGCCGCCTTCAGCGCCACCGGCGGCAGCGCCGGCGCCTCCGGCGGCGGCGGGTCGACGACCTCGCCCTTTGCCCCCAATGCGCCGGGCGCCGCCGGCACGGCGGCGGCCATGGCCGGCGGCGGCGGCGCGACCTCTGCGGCGACGGCACCGCTCACCGGCTCGGGCAGCCCGTCGACCGGCGGGTTCATCCAGGCCGACCCGGCCACGAACTCGCTCGTCATCACCGCGCCCGAGCCGCTCTACCGCCAGGTGCGCTCGATGATCGACCAGCTCGACGAGCGTCGGGCCCAGGTCTACATCGAAAGCATGATCGTCGAGGTCACGGGCGACAACAACGCCGACTTCGGCTTCCAGTGGCAAGGTCTGATCGGCAACAGGAACGACAAGAACATCATCGGCGGCGGCACGAACTTCACCGGAGGCGGCGGCAACATCCTCGACATCGCGGGCAGCGTTGCCACCGGGACGGCGGCGGGGGCGGCGGCTGCGCTCGCGCAGCTCGGCGAGGGATTCAACATCGGCCTGGTCCGCAACTACGGCGGCATCTACGGGCTCTCGGCCATCGCCCGCTTCCTGCTGTCGCAGGCCAACACCAACATCACGTCGACCCCGAACCTCGTCACGCTCGACAACGAGGAAGCCAAGATCATCGTCGGCAGCAACGTGCCGTTCGTGACGGGCCAGTTCACCAACACCGGCACGGCACTGTCCAACCCGTTCCAGACCATCGAGCGCAAGGACGTCGGCATCACGCTGCGCATTCGGCCGCAGATCTGCGAGAACGGCTCGATCCGCATGGCGATCTTCCAGGAGTCGTCGAGCCTGGCCTCGGGCACGGCGCCGGGCACGTCGAACGCCGGACCGTCGACGAACAAGCGTTCGATCGAATCGAACGTCATCGTCGAGGACGGCCAGATCCTGGTCCTCGGCGGCCTCATCGAGGACACCTACACCGACAACAAGTCGAAGGTGCCGCTGCTCGGCGACATCCCCTACGTCGGCGCGCTGTTCCGCAGCGAATCGCGGACCAAGCTGCGCACCAACCTGATGGTCTTCCTGCGGCCGACGGTGATGCGCGACGCCGACAGCACGAACCGGCTCTCGGTCGAGCGCTACGAGCTGATCCGGGCGGCGCAGCAGGGCCAGCAGCCGAGGCCGAACGTGCTGATCCCGATCAACGAAGCGCCGGTCCTGCCGCCGCTGCGCCGGATGGAAGACTCGATCCAGCCGCTGTCGGCGCCGCAGACCTCGCCCGGCAGCACGCCCGGCGCGCTGGAG
>NZ_JANODC010000402.1:0-3515 GCF_031412495.1 Rhizobacter sp.
GCATAGGTCTCCAGCCAGCCGTCGACGACGCGGCCGACGCCGATGCGGAGCGCGAGTGCCTCTTCGCGCCCGGCCTGGGAAAACGGCTCGAGCGGCCCGTCGTTGTCGCGCGGGCCGATGAAGGCGAACGGGACGCCGGGCGAATTGAACGAGTGCAGGTCGAGGAGAACCTCGTGCGCGGCAAGCAAGGGACACAGCCAGTTGGCGACATGGTCCTCGTACTGCCTGGGCGTGTCGGTCGGTGCGAGCTTTCGGTTGAGGTTGCGATCGCCTGTGCGGCGGCGCTCGGCGTAGGCGAGGGGGTTCGCGACCGGAACGAGCGTCAGCCGCCCGGCGCTGAGGCGGACGGTGCCGGCGTCGATCTCGGCGATCAGGCGCTCGATCGCTTGCGTGCCGCAGGTCTCGTTGCCATGCACGGCGCCGAGGACGACGAGCTTCGTGCCGGCTCGCGGGCTGGCGTAGGAGACGGCCTTGAAGGGCAGCATCGGCGTGGTCGGGGATGGCGAGGGACGGCGATTCTAGGGACCGCGGTGCCTGGGCGCCGCATCGCCGCCCCCGTGCGAACATCGATCGCGGATGCCGCACCTTCGATTCCGATGAACCTGCTCTCGACCGGGCTGCGCGCGCTGGCGATGTCCACCGATGCTTTCGCCGCAGCCGTCAGCAAGGGCAGCGCGCTTGACAAGCCGCGCTGGAGCGAGGCGCTTCGCACCGGCGCATCTTCGGCGCCATCGAAGCGACGACGCCGCTGCTGGGATGGGTTCTCGGCCTCGGTGCCGCGGCGTACGTCGAGGCCTGGGATCACTGGATCGCCTTCGTCCTGCTCGCCGGCCCCGGCGTGCGCATGATCGTGGCCGGCCTGCGGCCGCCCGAGGTCGACGCACCCGCCTGGCCGAGCCGTCATTCGTCCTGGCTGCTCGCCGCCACCGGCTTCGCGACCAGCATCGACGCCATGATCTTCGGCGTGTCGCTTGCCTTCCTCGACGTCGCCATCGTGCCGGTGGCGATCGCCATCGGCCTGTGCACGTTCGCGATGGTCACCCTGGGCGTGATGGTGGGCCCGCGGCCTCGGCGCGCTCGCCGGCCGCCGTGCCGAGTCGCTCGGCGGCCTGGTGCTGGTCGGCATCGGCATCGCCATCCTGGTGCAGCACCTGGGCGGAGGCGGGCCCGCGCTATAACCGGCCCGCACCCCACGTCGGACTCGCCATGACGAACCACAACCCTTCCGGGCTGCTTGCGCGCATCGCGCGTGCGGCGCTCCTCGCCGCCGGCCTGGCCGTGGCGGCGGCATCGGCGCCGGGGCAGCCCGCCGACGCGCGCGCCGCGGCGGCGCCGTATGCCGGGCCGCTGTTCGACGCGCACCTGCACTACAACGACGAGGCGGTCGCGCGCTATCCGATCCCCGAGGTGCTCGGCCGCATGCAGCGCAGCGGCGTGCGCGCCGTGATCGCCAACAGCCGGCCCAACGACGGGACGAAGGCGCTCGCCGCAGCACGGGAGCCGGCGCGGCGGGCCGGGGTCGCCGTCGTTCCTTTCGTCCGCCTGTACCGCGACCGCGCCGACTACAGCGGCTGGCACGCCGACCCGGGCATCGTCGACATGGTGCTGCGCGAGCTCGCCGCCGGCACCGAGGCCGGGCCGTACCGGGGCCTCGGCGAGTTCCACCTCTACGACAGCGCCAACGCCGACGGCGCGACCGCCCGCCGCCTGATGCAGCTGGCCCAGGAGCGCGACCTCGTCGTCCTCGCCCACGTCGACGACGTCGCCATCGAGACGCTGTTCGCCCACGCGCCGAAGACGCGGCTCATCTGGGCCCACAGCGGCATTGGCGGTGCACCCGTCGAGCGCGTGCGGTCGCTGCTGCAACGCCATCCGACGCTGCTCGGCGAGCTGTCGTACCGGCCCGGCCTGACCGAAGGCGAGGGGCGCCTGAGCGCGCCGTGGAAGGCGCTGATGCTCGAGATGCCCGAGCGCTTCCTGGTCGGCTCCGACACCTGGATCAACGGACGCTGGGACGACTACGAGGTGCTGATGCAGCAGGCGCGGCGCTGGCTCGGCGACCTGCCGCCGCCGATTGCGCGCCGCATCGGCTGGGACAACGGCGCCGCGCTGTTCGGCCTGCAGGCGCCCTGACCGCCCACACCTTGCCGGCGAACTACGATGGCCGCCCACCGCCCGGCCATCCAACGAGGAGACACCCGATGACGCACCGAGCTATGCATCGCCTGACCGCGGCCGCCAGCGCCGGCCTCGCCCTCTGCGCGCCGCTGGCCGGCGGCGCCGTCGAGCCGGCGTCGCTGATCGCGCTGGCCGCGAAGTCGCCGGCGCCGCCCTGGCCGGCCGGCGACGAGCGCGGCATGGCCAACACGCTGGGCGAGGCGACGACGCTGCGCTGCGGCTGGCATCTAGGCCAGCGCGGCGCGCGAACCTACGAGGCATCGTTCGAGCGCTCGAACACGATGCCGAAGTCGCCGTTCGCGAACCCGTCGCCGAGCAAGCCCAAGCCGACCGCCGGCGTACCGTTCTCGGCCCATGCGTTCAACAGCGAGGCCTTCGACGCCGGCGCCGAGCCGCAGCAGCAGGGCACGCAGATCGACGCCCTCGGCCACTTCGCGTCGATCGCCGCGCCCTGGGATCCGAAGAACGCGTTCTCCGCCGACGGCGCCAGCTACTACGGCGGCTTCAGGCAGCAGGACGTCAAGCCGACTCCGGAGTCGCCGCTGCTCAAGCTCGGCATCGAGAAGATGCCGCCGCTCGTCACCACGGCGGTGCTGCTCGACGCGCGCGCCCACGTCGGCAAGGGCCGGGCGATGACCGAAGGCCAGCTGGTCAGCGCCGCCGACATCCAGGCGATGCTGAAGGCGCAGGGCCTGTCGCGCCGCGGCATCCTGCCGGGCGACATGGTCTGGATCCACACCGGCTGGAGCGAGCACTGGAAGGAGGGCGACGAGGGTGGGCGCTACTACGCCGCCGCACCGGGGCTCTCGGTCGACGCGGCCAAGTTGCTGTCGACCCGGCGCATCGTCGCCATCGGCCTCGACGCGCCCTTCGTCGATGCGGTCCCCGAGGGCATGCTGCAGGGCAAGGCGGCACCGGCCCAGGGCACCGAGCCCGGGCTGCCGTTCTCGGTGCACCACTACATGCTGTCGGTGTTCGGCATCCACCACCTCGAGAACCTGAACCTCGCCGCCATGGCGCGCGACCGCGTCTGGACCTCGTGCGCGATGGCACTGCCCTCGCGCGACCGGGGCGCCGCGGGCGCGGTGGTCCGGCCGGTGGCGATCGGACGGCCCGGGCAGCGCTGACAGCCCGGTCGGGGCGGCGGCCATGATCGTCCACCTGGTCGACGGCACCTACGAGCTGTTCCGCCACTTCTTCGGCCTGCGCCGCTTCACGAAAGGGCGCGACCGGCCGCTCGGCGCGGTCGCCGGCGTGTTGCAATCGGTGCTCGAGATCCTGGAGCGGGGCGAGAGCCACGTCGGCGTCGCGACCGACCACGTCGTCGAGTCGTTCCG
>NZ_JANODC010000403.1:0-2840 GCF_031412495.1 Rhizobacter sp.
GCCCGGCCCCCGCGCCGCGGTCGCGGCCCCGCCCGCGGCCGCGGCGAGCGCTCCTGTCCTGTCCGAAGCACCCAAGGACCCTGCGGCGGAGAACGCCGGTCGTCCGGGCTTCTACACCGTCAAGCCCGGCGACACGCTGATCCGGATCGCCATGGACGCCGGCCAGAACTGGAAGGACCTGATGCGCTGGAACGGCCTGACCAATCCGAACCTCATCGAGGTCGGTCAGGTCCTGCGCGTGGTGGCACCGGGCACGGACCCGGCCATCGCGGTCGCCCGGCCGGTCACGACTCCCCGTGTTGAGACCCGCCCGCTCGATGCCCGGCCGGCCGCAGCGGCTTCTGCGCCGCTGACCGCATCGGCTCCTGGCGCACCGCCACCGCCGGCGCCGGCGGCTCCCGTGCTGCCGCCGCCCGTGGCTGCCGCGCCGAGTGCACCGCGTGACGCCGACGACGACGTCGCCTGGGGCTGGCCGGCCGCGGCTCCGGTGGCGGCGCCTTTCGACGATGCGCGCAACAAGGGCCTGGTTTTCCGCGGCAAGGCCGGCGACCCGGTCCTCGCTGCCGCCGACGGCCGGGTCGTCTACGCCGGCTCCGGCCTGCGCGGCTACGGCAACCTGGTGATCCTCAAGCACAACACGACGTACCTCACGGCCTACGCGCACAACCAGAGCCTGCTCGTCAAGGACGACCAGACCGTCCGCAAGGGGCAGAAGATCGCCGAGATGGGATCGACCGATGCCGAAGCGGTGCAGCTGCACTTCGAGATCCGGCGCCAGGGCAAGCCCGTCGATCCGGCCCGCCTGCTGCCGCCGCGCTGAGGCACGCGCATCGATCCGCACACGCCGCCCGCACCGAGGTCGTCCTGGCCGGTGCTGGTGTTCGACATCGAGACGATCCCCGACGTCGCGGGCCTGCGCGCCGTCCGCCAGACGGACCCGGGGCTCGACGATGCCGGCGACTACGCCGCCGAGATCGCCGAGCGCAAGGAGCGCGGCAAGAGCGACTTCATGCCGCTCTACCTGCAGCGGGTGCTCGTCATCAGCTGCGTGTTCCGCAACCCCGACGGGCTGCGCGTGCACTCGCTCGTCGACCGCGAGTCCGGTGGTCAGAGCCAGGAGTGCAACGTCATCCAGTCCTTCTTCAGGATGATCGAGCGGCACACGCCGCAGCTCGTCAGCTGGAACGGCGGCGGCTTCGACCTGCCGGTGCTGCACCACCGCGGCCTGCGTCACGGCGTCGTCGCCGGCAAGTACTGGGACATGGGCGAGGACGACCGCGAGTTCAAGTGGAACAACTACATCGGGCGCTATCACCTGACATCTCGACCTGATGGACCTGCTGTCGATGTACCAGCCGCGCGGCAATGCTCCGCTCGATGCGATGGCGCGCCTGTGCGGCTTCCCCGGCAAGCTCGGGATGGACGGCAGCCAGGTCTATCCGGCCTATCTGGAAGGGCGCACCGAGGAGATCCGGCGCTACTGCGAAACGGACGTGATGAACACGTACCTGCTGTACTGCCGCTTCCAGAAGATGCGCGGCGGCTTCACCGAAGCGGAGTACGAACGCGAGATCGGGCTCGTCCGCGACTCGCTCGCCGGCATCGACGAGCCGCACTGGCGCGAATACCTGGCCGCCTGGCCCGACGGCGGCTCAGCGCCTCACATCGAGGTCTCGAGCATCGCCACGTAGTCGGCGCGCGTCGCCAGGCGCGGGTTGGTCTTGTGGCAGTGGTCGGCCATGGCGCCGTCGATGATCTTGTCGAAGTGCTGCGGCGTGACGCCGAGCTCGGCCAGCCCTGACGGCAGCCCGAGCCGAGCGCTCAGGTCGCGGACGGCGGCGGCGACCGCCTCGCCGGAGTCGTCGTCGCTGCTGCTCGCGTCAAGGCCCATCGCCCGCGCCATGCGCGCCAGCCGGCGCTCGCGGATCATCGAATGGGCGCTGGCGTTGAAGCGGATCACGGCCGGCAGGAACAAGGCGTTGAGCGTGCCGTGGTGCAGTTTCGGGTTGAAGCCGCCTAGGCTGTGGCTCAGGCTGTGAACGCAGCCGAGACCCTTCTGGAACGCCAACGCGCCCTGCATGCTGGCGCTCATCAAGTTGAAGCGGGCCTCGCGATCGGCGCCGTCCTGTGTCGCCCGCTCGATGTGCCGCCAGGCCCGCTCGAGGCCGTCGAGCGCGATGCCGTCGGCCGGCGGGTTGATCGCGCCGGACATGAAGGTTTCCATGCAGTGGGCGATGGCGTCCATGCCGGTCGCCGCGGTCAGGAAGCGGGGCAGCCCGAGCGTCAGTTCCGGGTCGCAGAGGGCGCCCTTGGGAATCAGGTGCGGGCTGTGGAAACCGAGCTTGCGACCGTCGTCGACGATAACGATCGCGCCGCGCGCCACTTCGCTGCCGGTGCCGGCGGTGGTCGGCACCGCGATCAGCGGCGCGGCGCGGTCGGTGATCTTCGGGCTGCCGCCTTCGATCGTCGCGTAGGTGGCCAGCGGCCCGGGGTGGGCGGCCATGATGGCGACCCCCTTGGCCAGGTCGATGCTGGAGCCGCCGCCGACGGCGACGAGGCCGTCGCAGCCCTGCTCGGCGAAGATGCGCGCGGCGTCGCGGACGGCGGCCTCGGTGGGGTTCGACGGCGTGCCCTCGAAAACCGCGTACGGCAGGCCCTGCAGGGCATCGAGCGCCGGCTGCAGCACGCCTGCGGCGCGCACACCGGCGTCGGTGACGACCAGCGGGCGCCGGATGCCGATGCGTTCGCATTCGGTTTTCAGCAGGCGCACGGCGCCGTGGTCGATGTCGATCTGGGTCAGGTAAAGGATGCGTGCCATGGCCGGGAAGTATGCTGTCGCC